>DATFQC010000219.1:0-12215 GCA_035264425.1 Anaerolineales bacterium | reverse complement strand
GGGGCAGGTCTTAGGCCTGCCCCAACTTTTTTAATATATAATTTGGGGCGATGCACTGCTACGCTTTTCACTACAGATTCATTCGGATATCCTTGATTCTTTGGATCGCACTCGGACTCTCGGCGTGCGGTTCATTTTTTGCACCGGCAGCTACAGCTACACCGACCGTGACCCTTACTCCTGAACCGCCTACTGCCACCCCTGTACCGATGGCATTGACCGTTAATGGAGAAGGCATTCCGATTGTGGATTTCAATGCGGAGGTGCAACGTTACCTCACCGCACAGGGATCTCTTGGAAAGACCGTATCAGCGGGGGATGCGTCTAATGCGGTGAAGGATGATTTGACCGCTCAATTATTACTTGCTCACGCCGCGCAGGCCGAAGGATTTACGCTGGATGATGCAGGTCTGCAGGCACGCCTGGACTCACTGGCTGCGCAAGTCGGTGGGACGGATGCGCTTTCTACATGGGAGTCAGCGCATGGGTACACCGATGATGCATTTCGGTCTGAGCTTCAACGCGCCGCCGAGGCGGCGTGGATGCGTGACAAGATCATTACCGCGGTGCCCAGTACTGCGGAGCAGGTACACGTCCAGCAAATTCTGCTCTATAATCAAGACACGGCTCAAAGTTTTCTCATCCAATTAAATGGTGGAGCTGATTTTGATGAGCTGGCCTTTAAGGCGGATCAAATTACACGAGGTGATCTTGGATGGGTGCCGCGCGGTTATCTGCTTGAACCTAAGATTGAGGAGGCTGCGTTTGCTCTGGAAGTGGGTCAGCACAGTGACGTGATTGCCACGGACGTGGGATTTCATATTGTCAGAATTCTCGCACGTGACCCCCAGCGCCCGCTTTCCCCCGAGGCTTATCTTGCATTGCAGGAACTGGCATTGAAAAATTGGATTGAGGAACAGCGCCAGCAGGCCAACATTATTTTTGTACAGCCCGAGCAGCCATAATGGAGTGACACAGATGAACGATGATTTCGATTTCGACGGAACACAATCCAGACGTTCGCAAGCGCCCATGCAAATGTGGGATGTGCTGTCGATCCTGGTCCTGATCCTGACGGTTTGCCTGGCAGGCTATTTTGCCTTGATCTTTTTTAATCCTACCTCCCAGTTTAATTTTCTACCGCCCGGTGCAGGACCCCTTGGAAATCACGTTCCTACCTTTACAGTCACGCCGCTGCAACTCCAGCCCACCTGGACGCCTACTTCTACACTGGCTGTAACGCCCAGCGATACCCCGCGCCCAACCTTCACGCCCTTACCCACAAATACGCCGTTTTCCCTGGTACCGCCGACCAAAACGCAAAAGCCGAGTCCTACCCCAAAGGCGCCCTTCAGTGCGCCTTCGGTTACACAAGTGGATAGCACCGTCATTCATCCAGAACTGGCTTGTAACTGGGCCGGGATCGGGGGGACCGTAGTGGATGCCAACAACAGCCCTGTGATTGGCACAGTGGTCGTATTGCGCGGCACATTAAATGGAAGTACGATTGAACAACAGACAGTCAGCGGCATTAACAAGGAATATGGCCCTTCCGGTTTTGAGTTCGTGCTTGGCAATGCCCCGGTCGAATCTAATAAAACACTGTTCGTT
Organism: Anaerolineales bacterium; assembly: GCA_035264425.1. Taxonomy (GTDB): domain Bacteria; phylum Chloroflexota; class Anaerolineae; order Anaerolineales; family Villigracilaceae; genus Defluviilinea. The sequence continues at coordinate 10,604 of DATFQC010000219.1, read as the reverse complement.
CAATTGGTGGATCAACAGAATATCCCGCTTTCCGATCCGGTGCAAGTTACAACGTCAACAGAGTGTAATAAAAATCTGGTGATGATACGGTTCAAGAAGAACAGATAATACGATCACTCGCCGTCGGAGACAGCGGCTTGAGCAATCATAAAAGTGGCGACCATTTGGTCGCCACTACTTTTTAAACAACTACATTCCAATTTTCATATGTTTTGTTTCGGCCACGCAAAATATCTTCATACATCACGCGCAACTTGGTGGTGATCGGCCCCATCACACCATTCCCAATCGGACGATGATCCACTTTGGTGACCGCGGTGATCTGAGCGGCGGTGCCTGTCATAAACATCTCTTCGCAGATATAGACTTCTGTGCGGTCGATGGAACGTTCCAGCACGGTGAGCCCCAGCTCCTTGCGTGCCAACTCGATCACTGACCTGCGTGTAATGCCTTCCAAGATATTATCCGTGACAGGAGGTGTGACCAGGATTCCATCGCGCAGCATAAAGATATTCATCGCTGAACCTTCAGAGATGTGACCATTGTTATCCAACACCAGGGCTTCATCAAAGCCGGCGCGATTCGCGTCGGTTTTGATCAATGCAGAGTTGGCATACGCGCCGGCCACCTTGCCTCGTGCGGGGATGACGTTATCGTCCACGCGGCGCCAGGAGGAGACGGTCACATGCGCGTTGGTATCATTCTTAACATAGGGCTCATAGGCCATGACGAACATGCAGAATTCATCTTTTAGATCATGCAGCTTCACGCCAATGCCCATGTCGGCTTTGTAGAAAGTGGGGCGCAGGTAGATATCCCTCTGCCAGTTGTCAGTGCGGAGCAGATCGAGCGTCAGTTGGATCAAACTCTCTTCATCATAACTGGTCTGCATGGACAGCATGCGCGCCGAATGCAGCAATCGTCGAAAATGATCGTAGGGGCGAAAGACAAACAGATGTTTTTTCTCTTCATTCCAATAAGCTCTCATTCCCCCAAAGACAGCCGTACCATATAAAAAGCCATGTGTTGCGATACTAATTTTCGCTTCCGAAAGCGGAACGATTTTTCCCTCAAAAAAAGCGTGCTTCGAGAGATCCACCAGACACCTCCAAAAAGATTTCGGACCAACTCTTACGTGCAAATTATACCGTATCCGTCTGCTTCATTCGTAGCCATTGCTGAGTACTCTTCAACAGCTCTTGACAATCCCCAAATTCCCGGTAAAATCTAATTCGATAAGTATCTAATTAGTTAGAAGAGAGTAAAAATGGACGAGCAACCAGAAATCCTATCTTTTGTCAAAGCCATGGCAGATGCAGAACGTCTGCGGATCGTGGGGCTACTAAGCCTGGGTGATAAACGCGCCACGGAAATTGCTTCGGCAATAGGTATTCACCCCTCAGAGATCAACCGGCATTTGGACCAGCTGATCGCTTCAGGAGTTGTTAGTGAAGCAGAGGGTGTCTACCAACTTAACGAAAAAGCAATCGAGGCTCTGGCGCGTGGGCAGTTCGCCGGCAAACGTCCCTCTTACGAAGCCAATCAGGAAGAGCCGGAAGATGTACGCAAAGTCTTGAAGAATTACCTCAATCCAGATGGCACGCTCAAGCAAATCCCGCCGCTTGGGAATAAACTACTCATTATTCTCAACTTCATCGTAGACACCTTCGCGTTCGATACAAATTACACCGAGAAGGAAGTCAACACGATCCTGCGCCGCTTCCATGTAGATACGGCCGCCCTGCGCCGGTATCTTGTTGATAATGGTCTGATGGCACGCGAAAGCGATGGAACCCGCTATTGGAGAGTGAAGAAATGAAAGAGCAGCATATGAAAACAAGAAAAGAAATTCATCGCGAGTATAAAGAACGGGTGAAACCATCCGGCGTGTTTCAGATCAAGAATATTGCGAACGGTAAAGTGTTGCTGGGAAGCAGTTTGAATCTAGAAGGATTGTTGAACCGTAACAGGTTTATGTTAAGGAGCAATGGACATCCCAATAAAGGGCTTCAGAATGACTGGAACGAGCTGGGCCCGGATCAATTCATCTTTGAAATCCTGGAGACTGTCCAGATAAGGGATGATCCCCACTTTAATTTGAAGGACGAACTAACGCTGCTGGAAGAGATCTGGTTGGAGAACCTTCAGCCATTTGGGACGCGTGGTTATAACTCCAGTGCAAAAATTCGCGAGGCTTGATACAAAAGAACAATGGAGAAATCACATGAGCGAAGAACTTGTTACCTTCTTCAAAGCACTGGCAGATAAGAACCGGCTCAAGATCGTCGGTCTGCTTGCAGAAAAACCTTATAGTGTAGAGGAACTTGCCACGCTATTAGAATTGAAACCGCCTACCATTTCGCATCACCTTGCAAAACTGGTGGAGGCCGGTCTCGTCAGTTCACATACAGAAAGTTATTACAACGTCTATCAGCTCGATCAACCTGCCCTGGAGGCAAAGACGCGCACAATGTTCTCGCAGCAGGAACTGTCCAACGTTGTGTCTGGAGTAGATGCGGACGCCTACGACAACAAAGTGATCAATGATTATTCACGGCGCGATGGGAGTTTGAAAACGCTCCCCTCCCAGCGTAAGAAACTGGAAGCAATCCTGCGGTACGTGGTTAAGGCCTTCGATACGGAAAAACATTACAGCGAAAAGCAGGTTAACGAGATTTTGTCACGATATCACGCTGACACTGCAACCCTTCGCCGTGAACTCGTCGGCTTTGGGTTAATGCAGCGTGAAGGCGGAGGGAGAGAATATTGGAGAGTCTAGATATCGCGCTGAGCGGAGCAACGAATGATCTTTGAGGAGCGCAGTCGAAGCGAGCGTTTGAGTCAAATTTAAAGTTCTCAAATTACCGCGCTTCGTCTAGGCTCAGCGCGAAGATAAAAAGACACGGAATTTCTCCGTGTCTTTTGTTTATTTCTTGCCCATCTGCTCCCTGTTTACCAATCCCCTCTGCCAGGCATAGACCGCCACCTGCGTACGGTCTGCGAGATGGAGCTTGCTCAGAATATTGCTTACATGACCCTTCACAGTATATTCGCTGATCACTAATTTCTCAGCGATCTGGCTGTTGGTCATGCCATTGGCGATCAAGCGCAGCACATCCAACTCACGTTCGGTCAGCTCGGTAAAAAGCGGTTGTTCATCGCTATTATCGCTGCGGATGTTTTGCAGGACACGCGCCGCCACCAGCGGATGCAACGTTACTTCCTTCTGTGCGGCGCGATGCAATGCATCCACCAGCTTTTCCATTTTCATGTCTTTCAAAATATAGGAGATCGCGCCAGCCTTCAACGCCGGGAAGATGTGAACATCCTCATGATAGGAAGTCAGCACAACCACTTGCGTGCGCGGGCTGATCTGTTTGATGCGCCGGGTCGTTTCCACGCCGTCCATGCCTGGCATGATGAGATCCAGCAGAACGATATCGGGAATATGCTCAGACACCAGCTTGAGAGCTTCCTCGCCCGAGGCCGCTTCCCCGATCACGTTAAATTGTGTCAGCGCTTCCAAATAGGAACGAATACCATTTCGCACTACTTCGTGATCATCCACGATCAAAATGCTGACATTGTTATTATGGTTATTACTTGCCATTACCGCCTCCTTCTCAGTTTTTCGTCGGCACTTGGACCAGGAGTCTTGTGCCATGCCCGGGCGCGCTCTGAATTTGTACCGTGCCGCGGATACTACTGATCCGCTCACGAATCGAGCGTAAGCCCATTCCATGTTTTTTATCAACATCAAACCCGCAGCCATCATCAGACACGGAAAGCTGCACGGAGTCACCATTGTACATCAGCGATACATCGACGCGCCGCGCCTGACTATGCCGCGCTACATTCGCCAGGGCCTCCTGCGTGACACGATATAGTGCCTGTTCCACATTCAGAGGCAGGCGACGTTCGTAGCGCGTGATCAATCGAATATTTGTGTCGTTGCGATTTTCCCATTCAAAAACATGTTCACGCAGCGTTGTAACAAGTCCCTTCTCCTGAAGCGCGAAGGGGTAGATCTCCTGCACAAGGAACGTTAATTCCTGGATCACATCTGTGACCAGATTCTCTGCTTCGTTGAGATGCATCGCGACGGAATTCCCATGTCCATTCAGGATGCCGCGCGCAGTGCCAAGCTGTGCAAGCGCCGCAAATGCCTTTTGTTTGGCACTATCGTGCAAATCTCGCGCGAGCCGGTTGCGTTCCTCCATGACCGCCAGATCTTTGGTCTGTTCGAAAAGTTCCATATTGGCGATCGAAATGGAGGCGCGATTCGTCAATGCAGAGAACAAACGCATCGTATCATCGCCCATCAAGTTCGGTCTTGTGAAACTGACGTTGAATACACCCACGACTTTATGATCCACGACGATAGGCAGGTGCACAAAAGACCGAATGCCCTCTGCCTGGATGGCCGCGCGCACCTCCGGACGGAAAATATCCGGTTCCATCTGTCTGACGATGGCAGACTTGCCCGTCGCCATGACCTCACCCACAATCCCCTCGCCTTTTTTAAATTCCAGTACCTTGAGTGTTTCAGGTGAAAATCCATGACTGACACGCGGCACGATCTTGGTTTGTTTCTCATCCCAGGCGAAGACGACACTGCGATCTGCATTGAGCATATCCACAGCCACATCGACCAGTGTTTGAAACACCTGGTTCAGGCTCACATTCCGCAGAATTCTTTCATCGGCTTCATAGAGCGCCTCGATCTCCTGATTACGTTTTTCCAGCGCGCTGGTTCGTTCCCGCACGACACGCTCCAATTGACGGTTGCGGTCCTGCATGGTTTTGGTGCGCAATCGGACTCCCCCAGCTACAGCCACGACCGCGACCAGGCTCATCAATACGCGGAACCACAGCGTCTGCCAGAAGGGCGGAATCACTGTGACATTGATATGAACAGGACTTTGATTCCAAATGCCATCGCTATTGGAACCTTTTAAAAGCAGCGTATATTCCCCACCCGGCAGGTTGGTATAACGACCATCACGCTTTGTGCCAATTAGATGCCAGCTTGGGTCGAACCCCTCAAGCTTGTAGGCATACTGATTTTTGCCGGGCTGGTTATAGCTCAACGCAGCAAACTCGAATTCAAGTGAGTTCTGAGGCCATGTTAAAACGACATTTTTCGTCGTCTCTACACTCGAATTGGTCGTGATGGGGTTATCGTCCTGTGTGAGAGAGGTCAGCGTAACCTGAGGCAGATAAGGACTCTCTTCAATACTGGATGGATAAAAGACAGTCAATCCTTCAATGCCGCCGAAATAAAGTTCTCCATTGTGACCTCGGGCATACGCGCCCGAATTGAATTCATTGCTTTGCAAGCCATCCCCTGCATCGAAATTTCGAAATGTGCCTGTCTTTGAATCGAAGCGCGAGATTCCAAAGTTTGTGCTCATCCAAAGATAGCCACTTGCATCCTCCAAAATGCCATACACCACGCCATTGGGAAGCCCATCTTTTTCCAAATAGTAGCTGAACGTATCTGTTTCCGGATGATAGAGATTCAGCCCGCCACCGCCGGTTCCAATCCAGATGTTTCCTTTGGTGTCCTGATAAATGGAAAGGATCGAATCGTTGCTGATGGTTTCTTTGTTTTTAGGGTCATAGCGATATCGTGTGAACTGACCCGTTTCCCGGTTTAATTTATTGAGTCCATTTTCGAATGTGCCGGCCCAGATATTGCCTTGATTGTCTTCCAGAATGGAATTTACCCGTGTTCCACTCAAGCTGTTTGGATTACCAGTTTCGGGCCGATAATGAATGAAGGTTTCGGTCTCGCGGTGGAAGAGGTCCAGACCGCTCGGCGTGCCAGCCCAGACATTGTTTTTGCTGTCTACATATACTTTGTAAACACGATTGGAACTTAATCTGTCTGGTTTCTTTGCATCCCACTTGTAATGTTTAAAAGTGAAGGAATTCCGTTCAAAACTGTCAAGTCCATTGGCTGTGCCAAACCATAACAGACCATCCTGGTCTTCAGCAATAGATAGCACCTCGTTGGAACTAATACTGTTGGACCGGCTTGGATCAGACTGATAGCGGATCACCTGGTTGGTGGAGCGTGTAAAACGATTTAAGCCGGCACTGGGCGTACCAATCCAGACATAGCCTTCCGTATCCTGATAAATGGAGAGGATCAGGTTTTCGCTTAATGAGTTCTTGTCTTTGGGGTTATTACGATAATAAGCAAAATTATCACGTTGGCGGTCATACTTATTGACCCCGCCTCCCCAGGTTCCGAACCACAACACCCCCCCGCGGTCCTCATAAATGGATAACACGTAATTGTTGCTGAGGCTTTTGGAAAACGTCGGATCGTTTTGATAATGAGTGAACCTTTTCCCAACCCTGCTTAACCGATCCAGGCCCATGGTCGTTGCGATCCACAGGTTGCCTGTACTATCCACGTATAAGCTGGAAATCGAGTTGCTGCTAATCGTTTGTGAATCGGTATCAGAATGCATGAATCGTTCAAAGTCCCCAGTGTCAGGTTGGAACTTATTTAACCCTTCGCGCGTGCCCACCCAAAGCGTAGATCGGTTGTCTTCTATGATCGAAGTGACGGCATCATTACTGATTGTGTGGGGGCCATCTGGATTGTTTTGGTAAGGTGTAAATATATTGTTCGATGGATCGAACCGGTTCAGGCCTCCTGCAGCGGTACCTATCCAAAAACGGCCGCGGCTGTCCTGATAGATGGCCGTGATGTACTTCCCGCTAATCCCTTCCTGTTGATAGGGATTGTATACATAATGCTTAAACGTTTTGGTCTGGCGGTCGAACAGGTCCAGCCCATTTAGAGTACCTACCCAAAGATTATTATTCTTATCGAGATAGAGAACGTTGACATGGTTATCGCTCAGGCTGAGCGAATTCGAATCATCGTGGAGGTAATGCACAAACGTTTCGGTGCGCGGGTCATATTGATTTAAGCCACCCAGCCGCGTCGCGACCCACAAATATCCATCTTTATCTTCGGCGATCGATGTGATCCAGCGATCGCTGAGGCTGCTTGGCATATCGGGGTCTGGCTTATACGTTTTGAATGTATATCCATCATAGCGGTTCAATCCATCTTCGGTGCCAAACCACAGGAAACCGCGGCTATCCTGAAATATCGCCCATACAGAACTCTGGGAGAGGCCCTGCTCAATGCTGATATGGTCAAAGCGCAGGACACACTTGCAGATCTGCGGGAGGGAGGCGGGCGCTACCCGGCTCGGGGCGGAGGGCAGGCTGGTCGATGCGGAAACAGCTTTTTCCTGAGCTGGATCGAGGGGGTCTGGCGTGGCGGGAGGCGTTGCCCGGCCTCCACAGGAGGCCGAGAGCAAGGCAAGCAGGAGCCCAAAAGAAAGGGCAAAACTTCGTCTCATCTTTCGATTCACTTCTAAAGTATAGTCCATAACGTATTCATTTCATTTAAGTTTAACACCCCTCTAAGGAGGGGTTTTTATCCATCGTTCATGCCATAGAAAGACTGCCTGTATCATCCTTGAAGAGGGAGGTGAATCCATCGAAAAGCACGGGTGGAAACACATTTGTAGACGGATGCTTGATTCATTCTCCAAACGTATGATAGGGTCAGATTAGTCATGCCACTGCTGTTTGCCTCAATCTGTGAATTTTAGGATGCCCGTTGTAAGGCAGAAACAAAATTCTAGTCTGAAAGCCGACGCAGCATTGGGTAATCTGCTTTGCTTTCGAAAATCTCCTCAAAAGAAAGCAATCCATCGATGGAGAGGCGGGCGCCAGGGATACGCAACCTGGTTTCCGCCTCCCTCCATGTACCCCTCAAGGAGGTATTTTGTATCTTTTGGATTACAATTGTCTATCACCCCATCAAATCTATTTTCAAGGAGAGAAGAGATATGAAAGTTAAACACCTGTATTACGTTCTGAGCTTTTTAGTTGCGATGAGCATGGTGCTCGCTGCCTGCGCTCCGCAGGTAGCAGCAACAACGTCCCCAGCTCAGACGGAGGCACCCGTGGCTACCGGGGAAGCAACCGAGGCGCCAACGGAAGCACCGACTGAGGCGCCAACTGCAGAGCCTACCACACGGCACGGCGGCTGGCTGGATGAGATCGATGTGTCTGTTGTAGCTGGGGAATCTGCGATCTCGCAAATTCAAGCTGGCGCAATCGATTTTTATTCCTTCGCATTGGCCTCAGACCAATATCCAGCCATTAAGGATGCTGGACTTTCCACCACGAAGTCTGTGGGTGGCTATTATGGGATCAGTCTCAACCCTGCGGCATTTACGGATGCAAGCGTTTTAAATCCGTTCTCAAACCGCAAGATCCGTGAAGCGTTGAACTGGTTGATTGACCGCAACTATATCAACCAGGAAATTTATGCGGGTGGGTCTTTGCCGAAGCTCCTGCCCATCACTACGCAGTTAGCGGAATACACCAACCTGATTGACACAGCTCGGGCGCTCGAAGCCAAATATGCTTACAACCCTGAGAAAGCCAAAGAAGTGATCGATGCTGAAATGCCCGGCATGGGCGCTGAACTTGGCTCAGATGGGAAATGGCAATTCAACGGCAAACCCGTTAGTCTGGCCTTTTTAATCCGCTCGGACGGCGATGGTACTCGCAAGCCAATGGGCGACTATGTGGCAAACCAGTTGGAAACGGTTGGGTTTACCGTCGATCGCCAGTATAAGAAATCATCGGAAGCCTTTCCCATTTGGCTGGGAACTGCCGCTGCGGAGGGTCAGTGGAGTCTTTACACGGCTGGTTATACGCCTGGCGGTTTCCCGCGCGATGAGCGGGGAGGCCTCCAGCAGGGTTATTTGAACACAAGTGTTCAGGCAGGTGAGCCTTACATCTCCAACGTTGCAGATCCGGAATTCCAAGAACTTGGCGATGATCTGGCACAAGGTAATTTCACTACCAAGGAACAACGTGACCAGATGATGAAACGCGGTCTCGAGCTGGCTCTGGAGGATTCCCTTTTTGTATGGACGATTGATCAACAAAGCTATGCGCCCTATGACAATGATGTTGAGGTCACATGGGACCTGGCGTTGAACTACGAGGCCGCCAGTGCAGGTGCTTCAAATCTGCGCTTCAAGGACAAAGAGGGCGGCGTCATGAAGATCGGCACAAACGATCTCTATACGGAGCCATGGAATACGGTTGCTGGGAGCAACTGGCTCTGGGATGCTGCCATTCACCGTGCCACATCACAGGGTAACGCGGGTGTTACGAACACGGGTGGCTTGATGGCTGATCCATATACTGGCCTTGCCTACCCTGAGCGAATTGAAAGTGCCGAGTTGACCTATAAGGAAGGTCTGCCAATCGTACAGAACCTTGACTGGTTGACCGTCTCAACAGCACCTCAAATTGATGTTCCGACAGATGCCTGGGTGGATTGGGATGCAAAAACACAGAAGTTTATTACTGCCCAGGAGAAATTCCCGGATGGCCTCACTGCCAATACCAAGAGTGTGGTGACTTATCCCGCCGATCTATTCGACACTGTCAAATGGCATGATGGCAGCCCGATTTCGATGGGTGATTTTGTAATGGCAATGATTCAGGGTTTCGACCCCGCCAAAAAAGACAGCCCGATCTACGACGAATCACTCGCTCTGAGCCTCGACGCTGCTCTTGAGTCCTTTAAGGGAGTCCAAATTACTTCCACCGATCCCCTGACGATCGAAACGTATAGTGATTCGTACAACAGCGATGCGGAGTTGAACATCTCGACCTGGTGGCCATCATCTCCTTTCGGCCTCTCTGGTGATGACAGTTGGCCAGTGTTTACCATTTCGAATTTAGCAGAAGCCAACAAGGAACTTGCCTACACACCGGACAAGGCTGATACACTGCAAGTTGAGCAGACCAGTTGGGTTGGCGGACCGAGCCTCGAGATCCTGTCCAAGTATCTGGATCAGGCGACGAGCGAGTCATACATACCCTTTGAACCAACCCTCGGACAATATATCACCAAGGAAGAAGCTGATCTGCGTTATGGCAACCTCAAGAAATGGTATGATGCGCATGGTCATTTCTGGGTTGGAACTGGTCCGTACTATCTGGATAAGGTCTTCACGACAGAGAAAACCGCTGTTCTGAAGAACAACCCGGATTTCCCAGACCTTTCCAATCGCTGGGCGATGTTCAGCGAGCCGAAACTTGCCGAGACTGCTTTGGATGGACCGGCGCAGGTGAAGGCAGGCGAAGAAGCCGTCTTTGACGCAACCGTCACATTCAAGGATCAGCCCTATCCGCAGTCTGATATTAAGGGTGTGAAATACATCCTGTATGATGCTACGGGGGCGGTGGCTGCCACTGGCGACGCCACACCCGTTGAAGATGGTCACTACCAGGTGACACTTGCCGCAGATGCCACATCGAAACTGCCGGCGGGTGCGTCAAGAATCGAAGTTGCCGTTGTGCCGATCCCGGTCGCGGTGCCATCGTTCACCTCTCTCGACTTTGTGACTGTTCCCTAAACATATTTAGTAGATAGAAACAGGGGTAAGGCGTACGCCTTACCCCTGCCTTATCCTTAAGCAAGATCGTGAGGAGATTATGGCAGTCGTTGCTCAACCACCCTTAGAAAAAGCAATTAC
>DATFQC010000218.1:0-2626 GCA_035264425.1 Anaerolineales bacterium | reverse complement strand
TTTGGAAAACAAGGCACTGGCTATTCCATCCTTTTTCTTATTGAAAGACTGCGCGACATTCTAAAAGTAAACCGCGTTTGGGAAGTGGTCATTGTAGGCATGGGCGATATCGGACACGCGTTGGCTCGCTATAACGGGTTTGCCAACCGGGGCTTCCACATCAGCATGATTTTTGATAATGACCCCAAAAAAGTGGGTCAAAAAGTTGGTGATTATGAGATTCTGGATACAGCGACGCTGGCCGAAAAATTGAAACAGAACAAGATCAAAATTGCCATGCTTACCGTTCCGGCAACCTCTGCACAGGAAACTGCCGATCAGCTTGTTAAAGCTGGGATAAAGGCAATCCTCAACTATGCACCCATCAGCCTGAATGTGCCTCATACGGTCCATGTTCAATACATTGACCCCGTGACCCACCTGCAGCGAATGACATACTACCTGGATTAATAACAAAAAAGGCGTCCGTTTTACGGACGCCTTTTTTAGTTTATACCTGCGGCAGGCTGCGTCGCAGGATGTTGTACATGGGCAGGGCCTTCACTGCGCCCTCTACGACACAGGTTGACGGGTTATCGACCAGATAGGCGGGAATGCCCAGGGACTTTGTCAGTAATTTATCTACACCGCGCAACAAGGCCCCTCCCCCACAAAGAGCCACACCCCGATCAATGATATCAGCTACCAACTCAGGTGGAGTCTTCTCCAGCACGCGCCGGCCGGTCTCCACGACTGCTTTTAGGGGTTCCTGCAGTGCCTCGACGATCTCGCCTGTGGTCAATGTCACCGGACGCGGCAAACCTGTGACCTGATCCTGGCCCTGCACTTCCATGCTGTTTTCCGTATCCTGCGGGACAGCGGCGCCGATCCGAACCTTGAGTTGTTCGGCGGTCACCTGGCCAATAATAATTCCATATTTTCGGCGCACATAATTGACAATTGCTTCATCCAGGTCCATTCCGCCGGCGCGCAAGGTTTCAGCAGAGACGATCCCGTACATCGCCATCACCGCGGCTTCTGTGCAGCCACCACCCAGACTAATGACCATATTCCCTGAGGGAGAATTGATGGGTAAATCTACGCCGAGAGCTGCGGCCAGAGGTTGTTGGATCAAATAGGCCTCGCGGCTGCCAGCTTCCAGCACTGCCTCGTACACCGCGCGACGCTCCACGCTCGTGACTCCGTAGGGAACAGTGATCATCACGCGAGGTCTGAAGATGCGCATCGATCCGCTTACGCGTTGAAGCAGATAGGAAAGGAGAGTTTCGGTGATTTCATAATCCGCAATGACCCCATTCTTGAGTGGACGTGCCACCTCAATACTCTCAGGAACGCGACCATACATATCGCGCGCCTCCTGTCCCACTGCCACCATCTTTTGATCGGCCACTTCAATGGCAACAATGGTTGGCTCTTCCGAAAGCACTTGCGTGCCATCAGCGAGGCGGGTGAACATGGTACCCAGGTCAATTCCCAGGTCTTTCGAAAACATTGCCACAGTGCCTACATTTCTTAGAAATGATTTCTATTTTTAAATTTCAGTTACATCGAAGCATCTTGTTCAGAGACTGTATCTTTCACCTTGCGGTAACGGTGAGCAACTTCCAGGCGCAAATTGGAACGTCGCAAAGAGGCCTGCATGGTGAGATATGCATCATGGTCTTCGGGTTTTAAGTCCGATAGCGCATCCTCCGCGCGCTTCTTGGCGGCTTTGGCCCGGATAATATCAATATCTTGAATATTCTCAGCTGCATCCGCCAGGATGGTCACAATGTCAGGTTGAACTTCTGCCACGCCTCCAGCCACTGTAAACAGATCCTCTTTCCCATCACGACGGATCTTGATCACGCCATATTTAAGGATAGCAAGGACAGGAGCATGATGCGGCAGAATGCCCATTTCGCCAGCCGCACCCGGCAGGACAACAATATCCACATCGCCCTGGAAGACGGTTCGATCTTGAGAAACAATTTCACATCGAATAGTCATAGTTACATCCCGTCATTGCGAGCCTGAAAGGCGTGGCAATCTCCAATCATGAGGAGATTGATAATCATGCACCCTTGGCAATTCGATCCGCCTTTTCACGGACATCTTCAATTGTACCCGCCATCATGAATGCCTGCTCAGGCAGGTCATCACACTTTCCATCCAGAATTTCACGGAAGCCGCGCACGGTCTCTTTGAGTGGGACATAGCGTCCATCGATTCCCGTGAAACGTTCCGCCACATAGAATGGCTGCGAGAAGAAGCGTTCAATTTTTCGGGCCCGCGCCACAACCAACTTATCATCTTCGCTTAGCTCGTCAATGCCGAGAATTGCAATGATGTCCTGCAAGTCTTTATAGCGCTGCAGGACGCGCTGGACTTCGCGCGCCGTCCGGTAGTGTTCTTCGCCTACAATGTTAGGATCCAGAATTCGAGAGGTTGAGCCAAGCGGATCCACCGCCGGGTAAATGCCTTTTTCGACAATGGAACGTTCAAGTGCGATGGTCGCGTCGAGATGGGTAAACGTGGCTACCGGCGCAGGATCGGAATAATCATCTGCAGGGACATAAACTGCCTGCATGGATGTGATCGAGCCAGTCCGCGTTGAGGTAATACGCTCCTGCAACTCACCCATTTC
>DATFQC010000217.1:0-4834 GCA_035264425.1 Anaerolineales bacterium | reverse complement strand
GTCAAGCTGGCCGTGATGACTACGGCTAAAAGTACAACTGTGGTCACTACGCTAACCAAGCTCGCATGATCCAGATTCTTTTTCATGGTCTCTCCTTTCCAGAGAGTCTGAACGTTATATCTTTTACTCCTACCAATTTTCGCCTAGGGGTACTGCGAATTCGCTCATCAGGATGAGCAAGCGCTCAGCGTCATCATGCTGCCTTTAGGTTTAATGATCTGTCATAGTGCAACTCCTTTTCCTTGTATGTGGATACAAGCTGGCACTAACCTTGGTCGCATCATAGGAGCGCCGTTGTTGCTTCTCATGGAATTCGGTTATATGTTTAAGGATTACGATGATGATCCCTGTGGAGGGGCAGCTTAATGATTGCTCCTGCATGATCGGCAGATTCTTGCATGGCCAGGGTCAGTTCCTGGTCCAACCGCGCCTGGAGTGCGCCATATTCAGGAGGCTGATCCTCGCGAATTGCCTTGACAAGACTCATCAGGCAATCCGCGACGGCGATCATTTCGTCATCCATGTAATAGGCCCGAAATGGATTGCGCCAGACGATTTCCGGGGAAGTAAGGGCGACCAGCTCGGTCAATGTTTCCATGCCGCCAATATTATGGAAATAGCGTTTGATTTCAATTGGCAACGGATCTTTGCCATCCGAAGTCAGTGTGGTTAAGTGGTCCTCACAAGCCATGCCACGTTCTGCAAAAAACCTTGTGGAGCGTTGCCAGCGTAAGGCTGAATCATAGGCGATGCTGGACCAGTTGAAAAATCCCAATGCCCCACTGGCAAACTGTAAGGTCGCATGCTGCCATTTCTCATCTCGTTTTTCGGTTTTATGCGATATCCAGGAATAATGTGGATCCACCGCAAAAGTAGAGGTAGTACCGCTCACAGCAACGACGGGTTCATCAAATCCGATATAACTTCTGATCAGACTCATGCCGTGGTAGCCATGTCCCATAAAATCATTATACGCAACCAAAACTCTACCAAAGATATTCGCATCAATCAGTTTGCGTTTCAAGCGCTCCACGGGCCGGCGGTAATACTGTTCCGCCACTTCTACTTTTAGATTGTTGGCGTTGGCTGCGGATAGGATCGCATCCGCCTCTTCCAAACTGTTGGAGATAGGTGTTTCAAGTAAAGCATGTAGCCCAAGCTCAATAATACGCCGTCCCACCACCCCGTTGGCAGGGTTCGCAACAGAGACAATCGCGGCGTCCACATCTAACTCATTTCGCATTTGCTCCAGAGCTGTAAACCAGGGAACATGATGTTTTTCGCCGAACTCACGCGCTTTCACTTCTGACCTGCCCCAAACGCCTGCAAACTCGACATCCTCCTTCAAAATGTTGAGCAGAGGCGCATACAGATAATCGCTGCGTTTTCCTGTCCCAATGATTGCAAAACGGACACGTCCACTCATAGGTGACTCAAAATGTTGGGTTCTCTATGCAAGAATCAACACGTCAAAAGGATCCAATTGCACGTCCCCATGAAGGAGCTGCTTATTAAGCAAATTCGTGAAGCGGTTATCAAGATGTATCGTCTGGGGACTATCCTTATGATTCAACACAAAATGCAGTGTTTTACCGCCTTGCATACGTTGTGATACTTCCACGCCCGGAGACGTATTAAGAGTATTTTGAATATCGGTGGTATGCAATAGCCATTTGGCGAGTCCCTCATACAATTGTCCATCACCCACTGCGCCGATATAGATCGCGCGGCCGGCACCAAACTGATTCAAGGTAATCGCTGGCTTGCCTGCATAGTAATCCTGTCGATAGCGCGCGAGCACAGTTGCGGAGGTTGGTTTGAGAATATCGCACAGAATCCCGACGTTCACACATGAAGTCCCTGCAAGTTCAGGGATCGTGAACTCAATTTCATTCTGCATGTGACTGCTCAGGGAGTCATACTCTTCCACTTCGACGCCGCAGATCTCTGCCAGCAAGCCTGGCAATCTTTGATTTACGACCGTATTTGACTCATCCTTCACTCCACTACGCTGGGTAACAACTAATGTGCCGCCTGCTTGAACGTAGCGTTTCAAGTTATCGGCGATGGCATCCGTAACCAGATGCAAAGCCGGAGCGATCACGAGTCGATAAGAGGACAAGTCTGCCTGGGGAGCCGCAATGTCAATGGAGGCATGTTGGTGATAGAAAGCGCGGTAGATTTGATGGAAATGTTCGGGATAACTGAAGTGAGGATTATTGGGCTGAATCTGAAAGGCGAAACGTGAGTCATAAGACAGGATCATCGCCACCTTCGATCTGGTTTGCGCGTTGAAAATCTCATTACCGATCTCTTTGATCTCGGCACCCATCCTCTTGATCTCTTCATAACGACGACTAGGTTGCGCATCGTGATCCAGCAGACCATGCCAATACTGTTCGGTGCCAAAGCGCGCTGTACGCCAGCGGAAAAACACAATTGCATCCGCACCATGGGCAATGGATTGATAAGCCCAAAGCCGCAGTTCGCCTGGACGCGGGGCAACACTTAGCATTTCCCAGCCCCCCTGCCCCGCTTGCTGTTCCATGATCCAGATATTCTTGGATTTCAGGCCGCGCATGGTATCCAGCCCGAGCGCCATGCTACTGGGATCCACGCCTCTTTCCATGGTCCACTGCATGCGGGGATAATTGTCCCAGGAAACAAAGTCCAAATTGCGCGCCAAATCAAAGTAGTTTAAGCGGTCGTAGTTAAAACCCATCAGGTTATGCGTGATGAAATGACCTGGACAAAGGGCACGCAAAACATCAACTTGAAGCTGTTGATAGACAACGTAAGAATCGGAGCAGAACCGGTAAAAGTCCAGGGCCAGGCCAGGGTTGGGGGAGCCACCTGTTGTGAGAGGGAGCGGAATCTCGTCCCAGTCCTTGTAGGTGTGACTCCAAAAGACGGTCCCCCACTTTTGATTCAGTTCGTCTACTGCCTCGTAGCGACTACGCAACCAGGTCTGGAAATGCTCAGCACAGGTGGGGCAATAACATCGCTCGCCGAACTCATTGTCAATCTGCCAGCCAATCACGGCGGGATGATTCCCATAGTGCTCCGCCATTTTGGTGACAATGCGGCGGCTGTACTCATGGTAAAGCGGATGGTTGGGACAATACTCACGCCGATTCCCAAACGTGACACGCTGACCATCCTCTCGCACGCGGAACAATTCCGGGTCCTTTCTCATCAGCCAGGGAGGAGCCGAGGCAGTCGGAGTCCCCAAAACTATCCTGATGCCACTTGAGTGGAGAATGGCAATCGCACGGTCCAACCAGTCGAAATCGAATTGACCGTCAACGGGCTCCATCTTTGACCAGGCAAATTCTGCCAATCGCACAACGTTGAAGCCTGCTTCCACCATCAACTGCGCATCTTTGGGCCAGCGCTCTTCCGGCCATTGTTCGGGGTAATAATCAACACCGAAAAAAAACATACCACTCTCCTCCTGGAAGAAGTGCTTAACTTTAGCCTTTGATCGCGCCAGCTGTAATACCTTCCACAAACCGGCGTTGGAAAATCAAGAAAATAATTAAGAGGGGAATCAAGCTAATGACCGACGTCGCCATCTGCACATCGTAAACCGTGCGTCCTACCGGTCCAATGAGGGAACGGATAATCAGTGGAAGCGTAAAATGTTCCGGCGACTTCAAATAAATCAGGGGACCGATAAAATCATTCCAGGATCCCATGAAAAAAATCAAACCTAAACTGGTTAAACCAGGCGCAATAATTGGCAGGATAATGCGCCAGAAAATTGTAAATTCACCAGCTCCGTCAATGCGCGCCGCATCCATCAATTCGTTCGAGACAGACATAATATATTGTCTCATGAAAAAGATCCCAAACGCATTCGCGGCGCCGGGGATGATCAGTGGCCAGAAGGTATCAATCCATTTCAGATCGCGCATGATAATGTAGACCGGCACCAGTGTCACCGCGCCAGGGATCACCATCGTTCCCAGCAGAAATGCAAATAAGGCACCTTGACCTGGAAACTTGAATTTTGCAAAACCATACCCACCCAGAGCGCAAAAGAACAATCGCAAAATTGTCGCACTAAATGCAATCACAAAAGTATTTTTTACGATACTGAGGATATGGTACTGCTGTTGAAAATAGGCGTAGGCATTCAGACTAGAATGTTTCGAGATGATAATCGGTGGAATCGCAAAGATTTCATCGGGGGGCTTCAAGGAAGTACTCACCATCCAAATGAATGGCAGGATCATAAAAATAGATACCCCGATCAGGAGGCCGTACATCAAAAAATCTGTGAGCCAATGGGAAAGTCGTCGAGCAGTCATAGCATCCTCCTAATCCGCTTGCTGCCCAAAGTAACGGAATTGGACGAGAGTCAGTGCAAAAAGAATGATGAAATACAAATACGCCATGGCCGAGGCGTACCCCAGCCGAAAGTTACCAAAGGCCTGGTTGAAAATCACAATCACCGGGGTAATGGTTGCATTAATGGGCCCGCCACCCGTAAGGTTATATATTTCGCTAAAAAGATTGAAGCTTCCCATCGTAGAAAGCACTACAGAAAAGAGAATGACCGGGCGCATCAATGGGATTGTGACGAAGAAAAATGCCTGTGTGGCGCTGGCGCCATCGATCAGGGCCGCTTCGGTCAATTCACTCGGGATGGTTTGCAACCCCGCCAGCATGATGACCATGTTGTATCCAAGCCAGGCCCATATCACGAGCAAGCAAAGTGAAACCCGCCCACCCCAGACACTTTCCAGCCAAGGCACCTGCGGAATGTGGAAGATTCCCAACATTGCATTGACGAGACCATACTTTTGATTCAGCATCAGACGGAACGTGA
>DATFQC010000216.1:0-5407 GCA_035264425.1 Anaerolineales bacterium | reverse complement strand
CCCCTCCCTGAGCTTGATCCAAACATCAGCTATATGACCGATAGCGAAGCGAACGCAGTGGATATTGCACGCAGTCTTCTTCCTTCGAAAGAAAAAGGCGATGGCTTGTTTGCTCTTGAAGTAAAGGGAGAATCCATGATTGATGCGATGATCAATGATGGAGACATCGTTGTTCTCAGGCCAGCCACCGATGCACGCAATGGTGAAATGGTTGCCGTCTGGTTGCCACGTGATAACGAAGCAACCTTGAAGTACTTCTTCAAGGAAAAGGATCGCTATCGCCTTCAACCTGCTAACCCAACCATGAAACCGATCTTCGTCAAGAAGAGCGAGCCATTGGAAATCAAAGGGAAAGTAGTTATGGTCATTCGTAGATTGGAAAAACTACTGCCTGCATAATCAGAATGTAATCAAAAAGAGACGACTTGAGTCGTCTCTTTTTGATTTAGTGCTAACATTTTTAATAGATGATCCTAGAGGCAGGATGAGCTGCTCAGGGTTCCAAAATACTCCTATTAACCAAAAAGACGACTCGTAAAAGAGTCGTCTTTTGTTTTTTGAAAATCACTTACGCGAGTTCAATAACCGCGCCAGCTTCTTCCAATTTCTTCTTGGCATCTGTGGCGGCATCTTTGCCTACACCCGTGAGAACCTTACCACCAGCGGTTTCAGCCAGCGTCTTGGCTTCGCCGAGACCGAGGCTGGTCAGCTGACGAATGACCTTGATGACGTCAATCTTCTTGGCACCCGGTTCCTTGATGACCACGTCGAACTCAGTCTTTTCTTCGACGGGTTCTGCGGCAGCGGCGCCAGCACCAGGCATGGCAGCCATCGCCATCGGAGCGGCAGCGGATACGCCCCACTTCTCTTCCAGTAACTTCACTAATTCAGCCGCCTCGAGGACGGAAAGGGTGGAAAGTTGATCAACAATTTGATTAAGTTCAGCCATTGCTTAAATACTCCTTGCTTAGAGATAGATTTTTATAGCGTATATAATATTCAGCCGACTACGCCGCGGCAGTTGCTTTCTCTGAGAAAGCTTTGAGAACAGCAGCCAAACCACGGGCGGGTTCAGCAATCGTGCGAGCCAGTTTGCTAGCTGGAGCTTGTAACACACCGAGCAACTGAGCGCGCATAACGGGCAGCGGCGGCATATCTGCCAACGCCTTAACTTGCGCGGCATTCAATGTTTGACCGCTCATGAATCCGCCTTTAACCTTGACGAACTCACTGCCTTTTGTAGCATCGGTCAGCGCTTTTGCCGTTAAAGCGGGATCATTGAAGGCAAAGGAGACGGCTGTGCTTTTTACCAGATAATCACTTGGGAATTGCATTCCCATATCGGTAAACGCACGGCGCGCCAATGTATTTTTGACCACATGGAATTCACCACCAGAATCGCGAACCTTGGCGCGGATATTATCCAGGGCTTTCATCGTTACGCCCGTATATTCCACAAGGATCACAGCCTGGCTGCGTTTCATCCAGTCTGCATATTGGGTCAGCACTTCTTCTTTGCGTTCTTTAGTAATTGCCAAAGGACTTCACCTCCTTTCCATAAAAAAGTCTTTGCCATTCGCTGCGCGAGGCAAAGACTTTTAGCAATTCCCAAGGAGGGTTAATGCTTATGTCTTCACCTGAGCAGGAAATTAAGTGGCACCTAGGCACCACACCCGCCTTCATTGGCGAAGCGGCTTGCAGGATTTATCGAGTACTATTTTACTCGGTTCCTTCAAATTTGAAAGTGTCGCCAGGATGCACTTTAATCCCAGGACCCATCGTTGTCGTAAGAGTGATACGCTTGATATACTCACCCTTCGCCCCTGCAGGGCGAGCCTTGTGGACTGCATCCATGAGTGCAGCAAAATTGTCATAAAGCTGATCTGCGTTAAAGGATACCTTGCCAACTGACACATGGATATTTGCAGTCTTATCAAGGCGGAATTCGACGCGGCCTGCTTTTGCCTCTTTAATGGCTCGAGCCAGATTATCTGCACTAACAACAGTACCAGCCTTCGGGTTCGGCATCAGACCGCGCGGACCAAGCACACGTCCCAAACGACCCACCTTGCCCATCGCATCCGGTGTAGCAATCGCGACATCAAAATCCAGCATGCCGCCTTCGATCTTCTTCATAGTCTCATCATCATCAGCAACGAGATCCGCACCAGCCGCTCGAGCCGCGGCCGCGCCTTCGCCCTGTGCGAAGACCAGCACACGCACTGTCTTGCCCAGACCATGCGGCAAAACGACTACATCCCGCACCTGTTGATCCGCCTGACGTGGATCAAGCGCTGTACGCAGATGGACTTCTACTGTTGAATCGAACTTGGTAGTGCTGGTTTCCTTTGCGAGTGCAACAGCATCGCGCGCAGCATATTCCTTATCCAGATCAACCTTCGCCAGAGCGGCTATATATTTCTTTCCGTGTTTAGCCATTTTATCCTCCGTGGTGCAAGCGTGACGCTTCAGGCGCCACTCCCACAAATTTAGTCAATAACTGTAATGCCCATGGAACGGGCAGTGCCTTCAATCTGTTTGATTGCGCCATCGAGATCAATCGCATTCAAATCTTTCAACTTCGTCTCTGCGATTTCTTTCACTTGTGCGCGCGTCACTTTACCGATCTTTTCCTTATTTGGAACCCCGGAGCCCTTCTCTACTTTTGCAGCTTTGCGCAACAGCACAGCCGCCGGAGAAGTCTTCAAGATGAAGGTAAACGAACCATCGGTATATACCGTGATTTCTGCTGGAAGAACTTCGCCTTGACGATTCGAGGTACGGGCGTTGTACTCCTTACAAAAGGCCATAATATTAATACCATGACCCGCCAACGCAGGGCCAACCGGGGGGGCCGGGTTGGCTTTTCCAGCGTCAAGCTGGAGACGAACGATTGCCTTAAACTTCTTTGCCATTTTTACTCCTTTGTGGTTTTAGCGGGCGATTTAGGGGACGCCCTCCCACTGTATCAAGTTGTGGACTTGGAATACGCTTCCCAAGCCGCAACCTGTTACTGTTTAATTTATGCTTTCTCTACCTGTAAGAAATCCAATTCAACAGGCGTTTCACGCCCGAAGAAGGAAACCATCACACGTACTTTTGTACGTTCCATATCGATCTCGGAAACAACACCCCGGAAATCATTGAAGGGTCCATCGACAATTCGGACACGCTCACCAACCTTGAAGGTCACCTTAACTGTTGGCGCTTCAGCTTCCATGCGCTTGACAATCTGCGCAACTTCCTCGGGGCGCAAGGGAGTGGGATTATTACCCATACCCACGAAACCGGTCACGCCCGGTGTGTTGCGCACCACATACCATGACTCTTCTGTCAGCGCCATGTTCACCAATACATATCCAGGGAAAATGTGTCGCTCCACAGTGCGGCGCTTACCATCTTTGACTTCAATTTCTTCCTGGGTTGGGATGACAACATCAAAGATCTTGTCTTTCATTCCCATAGTCTCAATACGTTGTTCCAGGTTATGACGTACTTTATTCTCATAACCCGAATAACAATGGATCACATACCATGCGGGACCTTCTGTCGGTTCCGGAGAGGGTAGCTGATCCGACGAAGACCGTGGCATACGTTCGACTGCCGGAACCTCTACCTCATCCGAATCGTCTACCAAGGCAGAATCATCAGATGGAGATAAAGTTGATTCATCAGCAGGAACGTCAATAGATTCGGAATCATCTTGTATCTCTGAATCCGAATCAACCGATGGAGATTCGTCCACGGAATCTTGTAATTCCTCGATTTCATCCTCCACTGATTCACGTCCAAATTGATCTTGTGGTTCCTGCACAGACATGAGAACCTCAAATTCCTTTTACGAAAAACCCAGTAACAAGTTCAACAGGGCTCGAGCGCCGGCATCGGTAATGCCGAGGATGGCACCCATGACAAGCATCACTGCCAGCACCAACAGAGTTAACTGCCGTGCCTCAGGCCAGGTAGGCCAGGATACTTTGCGAAGCTCACCAGAGGTCTCACGGAAGAACGACTGGATCGCGTTGGGCTTTTTGCCTCTATCTCTCTCAGCCAAGATTAGCTCCTTCGTTGTTTACGGCTAAAACGCCGCCCTATGTTCAGCGGCGTTACCCATTTACAGGCCAGGCAGGACTTGAACCCACAACCGCTCGTTTTGGAGACGAGTGCTCTACCAATTGAGCTACTGGCCTACATTGGGACTGGGGCAAACCCCAGCCCTGTTACTTTGTTTCGCGGTGCGTTGTATGTTTTCTGCAACGCGGACAAAACTTGCTGAACTCAAGACGATTTGGATCGTTGCGGCGATTTTTCTCAGTTGTGTAATTTCGTTCTTTACATTCATTACACTGAAGCGTAATCACCGGACGAACATCTTTCTTCTTCGATGCCATTCTAACTTACCAGCTTTCTCTTATTCAATAATCTTGGTGACGACACCCGCGCCGACGGTGAGACCGCCTTCACGGATGGCGAATTTCGAACCCTGCTCGAGAGCCACCGGCACAATCAATTCCACCGTCAGGTTGACATCATCGCCCGGCATCACCATCTCCACCCCTTCCGGCAGGGTGATGTTGCCCGTCACATCCATCGTGCGGATGTAAAACTGCGGCCGATAGCCACTGAAGAACGCCTTGTGCCGTCCGCCTTCTTCCTTCCGCAGCACATACACCTGCGCCAGGAACTTCTTGTGCGGCGTCACCGAGCCCGGCTTGGCCAACACCTGCCCCCGCTCCACATCTTCACGCTCGATGCCGCGCAACAGGATGCCAGCATTGTCTCCCGCCACCACTTCATCCAATTCCTTGTGGAACATTTCGGTGCCCGTGATAACCGAATCCCGCGTGTCCCGCAAGCCAACAATGGAAACCGGATCGCCTTTCTTGGCGCGACCTCGATCCACACGACCCGTCACGACGGTGCCACGTCCCTTGATCGAGAAGACATCTTCCACCGCCATCATGAACGGCTTGTCCGTCTCCCGCTTCGGTTCGGGAATGTACTCATCCACCACCCGCAGCAACTCGCGGATACTCTCATATTCCGGGGCATTCGGATCCTTGCTGGTGCTGTCCAATGCCTGCTTGGCGCTGCCACGCACAATCGGGGTTGCATCGCCCGGGAAGCCATAGCTCGAGAGCAGTTCCCGCAATTCCAACTCCACCAATTCCAGCAACTCCGGATCGTTCATCTGATCCACTTTGTTCAAGTACACCACAATGCTCGGCACTTCCACCTGGCGAGCCAGAAGCACATGCTCCCGCGTCTGTGGCATCGGTCCGTCCGGTGCCGCCACCACCAAAATGGCCCCATCCACCTGAGCGGCTCCGGTGATCATGTTCTTGATGTAGTCCCGATGGCCGGGCATATCCACATGGGCATAATGACGCTTGTCCGTCTCATATTC
>DATFQC010000215.1:0-5298 GCA_035264425.1 Anaerolineales bacterium | reverse complement strand
CGTCTGATTATTCTTGATTCGCCATTTCGCATGTTTATCGAACCTTTGCTCAAATACCTGGAAGAGATCCTTACTAATCGCCAGCCAAATGAGACAATTACCATTGTTGTTCCGGAGTTCATCCCATCCAAGCGCTGGCACAATGCCCTCCATATGCGGACTGCAGATGTATTGCGCCAGGAATTATTATCGAAGCATGATGTGATTATTACAGATGTCCCCTATCGTGTATATAAAGAGGAGAAGGAGTAGCCTTTATGAATTTCATTATTGTCGGATGTGGACGTGTGGGAGCCGAACTATGCTATCACTTGTTCAAAAGGGGACACCAGGTCGTCGTTGTGGATATTAATAAGGATGCGTTTAATCGCCTGCATCCTGACTTTCGCGGACGTACCCTCGAAGGAGAAGGTCTGGCAGAAGGTGTGTTGGAAAGGGCAGGCGTTCACGAAGCGGATGGACTTGCAGCAGTGACAAATTCAGATACACTGAATGCAGTTGTGGCTCATGCGGCGCGTCTTATATACAATGTTCCGAACGTGGTGGCGCGCAACTATGACCCGAATCTGCGCTCGGTTATTGAGTCCTTTGGCTTGCAGACCGTTGGTTCCACCTATTGGGGAGCGCAACGTGTGGAGGAATTGCTGATGAACCCATCCCAGAGAATGGTGTATTCAGCAGGGAACGGCGAAGTGGAAGTGTATGAGGTGAAGATTCCTGAAGAGTGGGATGGCCGTACCTTGGAAGAACTGCTGGAACCGCTTAAGCAGTGCTACCCCGTCGCCCTATCGAGAGCAGGCCATTCGTTCCTGCCTGACCCAACAATGAAGCTGCAAACCGGTGACATGCTCGATATCAGTTCCATGTTCGAGGGCATCGGTGAGTTGACGGCACGTCTTTCTAAAAAGGCGGAGGCGTAAATGAATGTATTAATTTCTGGCGGTGGGCGCACAGGCGCCCGTCTTGCCAACTTATTGATCAACCAGAATTACAAAGTACGCCTTGTTGAAAATCGCCGCGAACTATTAGGATATCTGCATCAGGAATTGCCAACCGAAGTGATTTATGAAGGCAACCCGGTCGATCCAAGCGTTCTGGAAGCGGCCGGGGTTCGTGAAGTTCACGCTCTGGCTGCAGTAACCAGTAATGATTCCACGAATCTGGCGATTTGCTATCTGGGCAAAACCTTATTTGATGTTCCACGCACGATCGCGCGCGTGAACAACCCCAATAATGCCTGGTTGTTCAATGAGAATTTCCTGGTGGATGTAGCCTTGAATTCAGCAGATGTCTTTGCACATCTGATCCAAGAAGAGATGTCACTGGGTGACATGATGACGATTTTCAAGATCCGGCGGGGAAATTACTCAGTCATTGAGGAAAAAGTCCCGGCTGGCGCAAAGGCAATCGGTATTCAGCTTAAAGACATGGATCTGGCGGAGCATTGCGTGATTGCTGCTATTATTCGGGATGGAGTCATGGCATTGCCGCGCGGCGACAGTACACTGCAAGCAGAGGACGAGATCATTGCAGTTGCCAGCGCTGAGGGCGCGCAGAAACTCTCGGACTTACTGGCATATCCCGTCTACCCCATGAGGAACGGCAAAAAGAAAGAATAACTGCCAAACCAAATTGACCGAATCAGAACCCTTACGGTATAATATCCTGCTGGTTTGTAAAGCCAGAAGTGATATCGAATGCGAATACCTAAACCAGTCTTCAAAAGCTGACGTTTAGAGATTAATACTGGAAGCAGTTATTTTCAAAGTGAGGAACGAAACATGGTGAAACGTACGTACCAACCGAAGATCCGCCGCCGGGTGCGCGTGCACGGTTTTCGCAAGCGCATGGCGACTGCCGATGGACGCGCCGTTTTGAAGCGCCGTCGTCTGCGCGGCCGCCATCAATTAACGGTGACTGCCAACAAGCACGTAAAGAAAGTCCGCTGGTAAGCGGAGATTGATGTAGAGCAGGTTCGAGGGTACGGGTGCAGAGAAAGTTTCGTCTGACCCGCTCCGAAGACTTCAAGCGGGTGCGGCGTTCCGGCAAGTCCTATGCCCACCCGCTTGTTGTGTTGATAGTGCAGACTCATGACCCGCAAAGCACTACAGCCCCGCATGCTTTTGGCGGGGATCCTGTGGACCAGCCGCGTATCAAGATCGGTGTTGCGGCAGGGAGAACGGTGGGAACAGCGGTTACTCGGAACCGGGCCAAACGCCTTCTGCGTGAAGCGATCCGGCCTTTGATCCCAAACATCGCATCAAGTCTAGACTTGATCCTGATTGCCCGTCCCGGACTTGTATCTGCAACTTTGGAAGAAACTCGACAAGCCTTGCTCAATCTTCTGAAACGTGCACAAATCCTGATCCCTTTGAATGAATCCTGAATCTCATTTGCATGATTATTCCAGTGAACCGCGTCTGCGGGATTTGTCGCGTACAATTATTAATTGGCCGCGCATTGGAATCCTTGCTCTAATTCGGCTTTATCAAATGACCCTCTCACGTGGAATGCCAGCCAATACCTGCCGATTTTATCCGTCTTGTTCTCATTATGGATATCAAGCTGTGTACAAATACGGTGCCCTTAAAGGCTCAGCGATGGCTGCCTGGCGGGTACTGAGGTGTAATCCGTTCAACCCCGGGGGCTACGATCCCGTCCCATAGGAGAATTGCTTTTTCAATGAGAAAGAAACTGATTATTGTAACCATGATCCTGTTTGGCGCTGTCTTTTTAAGCGCATGTGCAGGCGGTGCTGTTCGTGGGATGAGCTGGCCCGGTTTGGCTGCAGATGCGCAAACTGCTTATCTTGCCGATGGTTCTTTTGTTTATGCAGTGAACTTGAAGGATGGTACAGAACTCTGGAGATATCCTGGCAGCCGCAATGGTAAATTGACTTTTTATTCGACCCCGGCCATTACTTCCGATGGATTGATCATCGTCGGCAGCGCTGGCACTGACCATAGTCTTATTGCTCTCAATCCGAAAGATATCAACCCGGATACCAAGGCTCCCGTGGAAGCCTGGAAGTTCAGCGGCGCCAAGGATCACTGGGTGGCTGCGCCTCTGGTCTTGAATAACAAGCTTTTTGCTGTGAATTCAGATGGCAATCTCTACATTTTGGATTTGCAGGATGGAAAATCAGTAAAAGAAGCAACGGTGGTCAAACTGGGTGGCCGTCTCTGGTCGCAACCGACGACGGATGGTGACCGCGTTTATATTACGTCACTCGACCACAGCGTGATCGCTGTGAACGCTGAATCGTATGATGTCGTCTGGCATGAAGACCTCGGCGGCGCAGTGCCCGGTTCCGCTGTCCTGAGTGCGGATGGAATGTTATATGTTGGGTCGCTTGCATCGAAACTCGAAAAGTTCGATCCTGCCAATGGAAAACATCAATCTGTGGCGGATGCCGAAAATTGGGTTTGGAGCACACCTTCTCTGGATGGTGATACACTTTACTTTGGTGATGTAGATGGCAACATCTATTCGTTTAATACGTCAAGCGGTAAATTGAATTGGAAACCTATAAAACCGGACGGCCCTATAACTGCCAGCCCTCTTGTACAGAACGACCATGTTCTCATTGCAACTGAATCGGGTTCGATATTTGCCATAGGAAACGATGGCAAGGTGCTTTGGACGCAACAAGTTGGCGGTAAGATTTATACGACGCCAGTGGCTGCGGGCGATTTGACGATAGTCTCCCCGTTGGAAACAGACTTTTACCTCGCCGCATTGGATGCAAACGGCCGTCAGGCCTGGACGTTCACCCCGAAGAATTAGAGGAACTATGTGGGATCTTTTTATCTCCATCTTTGTCAATGTCTTGATATGGATCTATGATGTCGTTGGTCATAACTTTGGCCTGGCGATTATCCTGTTCACTATTCTGATCCGTATCGTGACCTGGCCGCTGAATGCCCAGCAAATGAAGGGCGCGACCGCCATGCAGGAATTGCAGAACGATAAGGACTGGCAGGCGATTCAAAAGAAATATGCCAAGGATAAGGAAAAGCTTGCACAGGAACAAATGCGTGTCTATAAAGAAAAAGGCATCAATCCTTTTGGCTCCTGTCTTCCCACGCTAATTCAATTCCCGATCATTATCGCGTTGTATCAGAGCATTATTCGAGCACTGGCTTCTTCTCCCCTGGATCTGCTGCGGCTCTCTCGGAGCATTCGGCTACCCAATGTTTCCGAGTTGATCCCTCTTAATAGTCATTTTCTATGGATGGATCTGGGACGTCCTGAATCCGTTGCGATCTTCGGGTTTGCTCTCCCAACCCTGGCGCTGATAGTTGCCCTGACAACATACGTTCAAGCCAAACTGACCATGCCTGCTACAACAGCGCCCGGTGACCAGAGCGCGGCCATGAGCGGCATGATGAGTATCTATATGCCGCTGCTGCTTGGATATTTTGCCCTTACTTTCGCCTCGGGACTCTCGATCTATTTCATTACCAGTAACATTTTGGGAATTGTGCAATACGCCATGCGAGGCAAAGCGAATTGGCGAAGCCTTATTCCCGGTGGTTTAAAGAGTAAATAAGGAGGCGGGATGAATCAAAGAACAACATTGGAAGTCATTGCACCCACAGTGGAAGAAGCCATCGCGCAGGGGCTTGCCCAACTGGGCCTGACGGCTGACGCAGTCAGCGTGGAAGTTCTGGATGCGGGCAACAAAGGTTTATTTGGGTTGGGAAAACCGCAGGTGCGCGTTCGTTTGACAGTCACCCCTCCGCCAGCAAGTGGTGTAATGGAGGTTCAAACGGAATCGGTCGCCAAACCCCAGCCTCCGCCGGAGCGCATTGAGAGGAAGAAGCCCGAACCGGCGCCTGTTAAAACACCGCCTCCAGCGAAAGAGGCCGAGCCTCAACCTGAACATGATGAGTTGCTTGATCGCACTGAGTCTGTTGTCTCAAAAATGCTTCACCTGCTGGATCTCCAGGCACAGGTCTCTGCTCATTATGGTCCCACGGAACGGGATGGCCGTCGCAACATCCAGGTGGATATTCGCGGCAGTGACTTGAGCGTACTGATCGGACGCCGTTCAGAGACATTGAGTGCATTCCAATATATTGCATCGCTCATCGTTGGCAAGGAAGAACAGCAGTTTGTGCAATTGTCCGTGGATGTGGAAGGATATCGTGATCGTCGTGAAAAGCAGTTGGTCCAAATGGCTCAACGTATGGCGGACCAGGTTACCAAAAGCGGTCGACGCCAGACGCTTGAACCAATGCCTTCCGCCGAACGGCGCATTATCCATATCGCATTGCGCGATCATCCGGCTGTAAA
>DATFQC010000214.1:0-5892 GCA_035264425.1 Anaerolineales bacterium | reverse complement strand
ATGGCGATGGCTCTGAACAAACGGGATGGAATCTCCTTTATTTGCATGTCGCCACGAATGATCGCGTCGCCAAAGGGGTGTGGGTTGAGCAGGACGATCACATCGGGCATCCTTCCTGTGAAGGAGGAGTTTCCACAGGTACACACTTGCACATCGCGCGAAAATATAACGGCGAATGGATCCTGGCTGCTGGCGCACTTCCATTTGTATTGAGTGGTTGGACGGTCTACGCTGGCGACCGGCCTTATCAAGGAAAACTCGTCAAAGGGGATAAAGTGATCACAGCTGATTTATATGGTCAATCACTGGCGGTAATTCTGCGGGACGATAATGACGAGTAGTTTTCAAACAAAACCTGGATTGCTCAAATTGCCATCGGCATTTCATAATAAAAAACACAGAGGGAAACCATCATCTCTGTGTTTTTTGAACTTTCTGATCATTACAATTCTATTGGCTTCCTGCGCACCCAGCAAGTCGACGAGCATCATTCAAAATATGATCACACCACTGGCGCCCACCCCTGTCCCCGCGCCTACATCCCAAAGACCCGATTACGCTCCCGGTGAACTTGTCGATTACACTGCGCAAAATGGAGACACGTTGCCCGCCTTGGCAGCGCGCTTCAATACAACGATGGATGAGATCCTGGCCGCCAACCCGATCATTCCACAGGATGCGACTACTATGCCGCCGGGCATGCCAATGAAAATCCCGATCTATTATCTTCCCTTATGGGGTACTACCTTTCAAAGTATTCCTGATCAGGCATTCGTCAACGGCCCGGCCCAAATTGGGTTCAGCACGACTGCCTTCGTTGAATCAACTTCCGGGTGGTTTAAGAATTATCGCGTTTATGCAGGGGATGAAACACGCACGGGTGCCGAAGCGATAGATTACATTGCCCAAAATTACAGCGTCAGTCCACAGTTGTTACTTGCACTGCTTGAGTATCAAACCGGTGCACTCACCCAACCAAATGCCCCCTCTGGAAAATATATACTTGGCTTTCGACGCGTGAATTATGAAGGTCCCTATCTTCAACTTGTGATCGCAGCAAATATCCTTAATAATGGATATTATGGCTGGCGCGCCGGGAAACTCATTGAACTTGAATTGCCAGATGGGTCGCTCATGCGACCTGACCCCTGGCAAAATGCGGGATCGGTTGCATTACAGTATTACTTCTCACGCATCTACTCCGGAGATAAATACTACGCCTCCATTGGTCCTGAAGGCCTGGCGCACGTTTACCGGACGCTCTTCGGAGACCCGTGGGCGAACCCCGTTACTATTCTCCCTGGCAGTCTTCAGCAACCTGCGCTGCAATTTCCCTTTGTCGCCGGCCATTTGTGGGCGTACACAGGTGGACCTCATACCGGCTGGGGATCTGGACAACCACTTTCAGCCATCGATTTTGCCCCCGCCTCAGATACTACAGGTTGTTATACGGTCGAAAAAGATCAATACGCCACAGCCATGGCAGATGGGCTGATCCTGCGCTCTGACATTGATGGGACAGTCATTGACTTAGATAAAGACGGCGATGAACGAACTGGCTGGGTTTTATACTATTTGCATCTGGGGACGGATGGACGCGTCCCACTTGGCAAAGAAGTGAAAAGTGGCGAACCCATTGGTTATCCTTCGTGTGAAGGCGGCCACGCGACTGGTACACACGTTCATATTGCTCGTAAATATAACGGCGAGTGGATCCTGGCGGACGGTCCAGTTGCCTTTGACCTCGAAGGCTGGGTGGTACATAATGGCTCACAGGAATATGAAGGAACTCTCACGCGCGGCGCGGGCGTTGTGATCGCCTGTCAGTGCTCAGATTATCAAAGCCAGATTATGTCTGATATAAAATCTCAGGCCCCCTAAAGACAGGTTTATTCCATAGATAACTCCTGCCAACTCCCTTGAGAGGTTAATCTGGGGATTCCATCTTCCTGCTCTTCGTAAATTTCATAATGTAATTCCATCGGAAATACCTGTGCCAGCATAAATTGTGCCGGGCAATACTTTGTTGCCGCGAGTTCGATGGAGCGCAATAATGCTGATTCATCAACGTTCTTTCCGGTAACAACATAAGTAATAAGAGCGTTAGTGAATACCTTGGGATGCTCTGCCGAACGTGGTGCGTTCACGCGCACTTCAAATTGCGTTACCTGCTGACGCTTTTTCTGCATGATCGAGATAACATCCATTCCGGTACATCCTGCCAGTCCCAGCGCGACCAATTCCATCGGACGCACACCGTTATTCGTTCCACCAAAGGATGAATCCGCATCCATTTGCACAACAAATCCGGAATCCGGCTTGCCCACAAAAGTCATATTATCCTGCCATTGAACAGCTACTTTCATTGTTGCTCCGTAATTAGAGGAATGACATATTGATCGAGCATTTTACGGCTGATGCCACCCACCCATTGGAGTTGAACAACGCCGTTTCTATCAATCACAAACGAAGTTGGAAGGTTCAACGACTTAAACGCCTGCTCTGTCGCGATATAAGTTGGGTCGAGCCAGACAGGGAAAGTGAGTTGGTAGTCTTTTACAAATTGCAAAACATCTTTTGTGGGATCCCCATCATTGATCGCAACCACTGCAAATCCTTGTTCCTTGTGCTTGTTATAAAAAGATTGCAGGGTTGGCATTTCTTCTTTGCAGGGAGGGCACCATGTCGCCCACAAATTGATCAGCACTACCTGCCCACGATAATCTGCCAGGGAATGAGTTACTCCCTGGATATCGGTCAGAGTCAGTTCGGGGGATGCATAGTTGACTTTAACAGGGACGATCGAAAAGTTTGTTTGAGAGGAGGAGTCCCGCCAAATGAAATAAGTGGATATGATAATCAGAATTAATCCAAACCCCAAGAAAACAAGCGACAGCATTTTCCGCGACTGGAGCAAGAGTTTTGATTCCGTCATATTTTGTTGATTTAGTTGCATTTTTGAATAAGTATACTCCTACAAAAAGGTCTGATTTTAAAATCAGGACAAATGTCATTCAAATCGTGATGTTTGCCACTGGAACAAGAGTCGTCTACCGGGATAATATGACCGAAAGGTTTAACGGTTGTGGATCATATAGATATTTTTAAAGATTTGGATGAGGCTCGGATGGAGTTGATTAGGCCATTATTTGAGCGTTCATCATGCAAGGCAGGTATGGCTGTTTTTCAACAGGGTACGCCAGCAGATTTTCTTTACTTCATTATTACGGGCAAGGTCGAGATGTCGTTTAAGCCATACGATGGAACGCCGATCACCGTATCGCACGTCGAAAAAGGTGGTTTATTTGGTTGGTCAGCGGTTGTTGGGAGCGAGAAATATACATCTTCGGCGATCGCGATAGAAGAGGTCAAGGCAGTCCGTGTGCGTGGCAGTGAGTTGCGTACGTTTTGCATAGAGCATCCGGAGGCTGGCAAAGAGATTTTGGAGCGTCTGGCAGATAGAGTATCTTCCCGCTGGAAGGATGCGCACAAGCAGGTGCAAGCCATCCTCCTGCAAGGATTAAAGAACTAGTCGAATTAATTCGAGATACTGGGTGAGGGCAGGTAAAACGGAAACGGGAGTGTTAAGCACTCCCGTTTCTGCGTTTACATCCTTTTAAGAGGAAGGACGGTTAATAAAAAAGCGTAAAACAAAAAATCCGCCCAGAATGATAAGCACAGCCGGCCACAAATAACCTGTTAGGCCCCTGAGAGGCGTTCCAAGCAACGCGCCAAACAGCAAAAGGATCGCTCCGGGAATCAAGGCCCACGAACGTCCCTTTCCACCAGGCAAGATAGCAACAAGGATGAAGGTCAGTCCAAGACCGAGGAAGAAGAGTCCGCCAGTGGCTAGATCACTGGAAGTATTATTTACGGTGGAGACGATCCCGAGGGTAAGCAAGACCCCGGCAGGGATGATCGCCCACCAACGCTCTTTACCCGTGAAATATACCCACCAAAACCCAAGGCTGATGCCAGCAAAGAAGACCAATCCGTCATAGGCACCCAGGGATTTTGGTAGAAAAGAGGAAACGGCTAGGCCAAGCAGCGTAAATGCTGGAAAGGCCGCCCACCAATTCTCACGATTATTGATCAGCATATACAGAAAGATCAACCCGCCTACACAGAAGATTAGTCCCCAAAAGATGCCGCCACCGTTAGAGATAACATTCATGGCGTCAAGCAAAGAGAGCAAGCCGCCCAGCACCAGCAAAACACCGAGCAATAATCGAGGGTCAAATCGTCGCATATTTATTCTCCTGACTACTTCACAGAAACTGAACCAAGTCCAGATTCAATGTTGATTTCCGAGCGGTCAGAGGCTGTGTCAAAGTTGGATGACTGATAGATGCCAGAGTCCAGGCGCGGAAATCGATTGGTGTCAACATCCAGGGCCGTTACACTATCCTTTACGCGGATTCGCGCCACACTGGATTCAGGGACGCGAATGTTGAGCGAGGCCGCGCCAGCTTCCACGTCGAAAAGGCATACCCCACGCGCAGGCATTGTCACATTCGTGCTGCTGGCTCCGGTCTTCAAGGCGAAGCGTGTTGTAAGCACATCCGTCAAGTCGATATTAAGGAAACTTGCGCCCGATTCTACAGTCAACAGAACTGGGACATTCTGAGCCAGTTGAAATCGCCAG
This sequence comes from Anaerolineales bacterium, assembly GCA_035264425.1. Classification (GTDB taxonomy): domain Bacteria; phylum Chloroflexota; class Anaerolineae; order Anaerolineales; family Villigracilaceae; genus Defluviilinea. The sequence continues at coordinate 1,247 of DATFQC010000214.1, read as the reverse complement.
GCTCCCTGACCCGGACCTAGAAAAGGTATAAACGATGGTCCGGCTTCAACCCTGACCTCAAGCCGGTCATCGTTTAATTGGCTATGGTGATTCATCCCGGTTGCAGATGTGCCAACCAGGGCTTGTGCTGCTGGCGCGCCACCGCTGATCTCGAGCTGACCCGCCCCGTGCGAGAAGTGATATTTCACACTCTGCGCCGCGCCTAGTGGGATTGAAAAAGATTCTTCGGGAGAAGCCGCCGGTTTCCAATAGACACCGAGAATGATCCACCCTCCGACCAGCATCAGGGCCAGCGGCCAAAAATATTGGAAAACATTTCGAATGTACCCTTGCGTTTGTAGAAATAGAAGTACGCCAACAAGGATGAGGGCACTCCCCCAAAAAATATTATCTCGTTTCATCTTGACCTCGATATCCACTTCCGTTGCGAAGAAAGCCACGAAGCAGAATATACAAGCCCAAGAGGATGAGGATGACTGCCACTCCGTAATCACCCAAGATGGAAAGACCGCCGAAGAATGTTGCGAAGACCAGGAACAGCACCGTGCTAATGACAATGAGATTCAATCCATGTGCGAGATTTCTTCGGGTGTGTTCACCAAGCAGACCAGCCAGGATAGTGCCTATCCCAACAAAGCCCGGGATCAGCGCCCACATGTAAGACCAGGATCCAAAATCATGGGTTTGATTTTGATAGAACAAAATCCCGCCGATGCCCGCGATAATGGAGGCTGGGATCGCCATGCCTGGTGCACCGGTTAGCAATCCGATGATGAACACGAGCAACCCTGCGCCGATTGTCCACATAGGCCAGGCAAAGTTATGATTAATCCAGCTTTGTACAGCAGGAACTTGCCGGGTAATTACTAACCACCCACCTATGAGTATCAACAGAATACCGAGAAAGAGATTGGTTCGATTTTGTCGCATAAGAGCACTCTCCTTGTGAAAATTGCCGCTGCCTCATTGTAATAAGTTCGCTTTTTAATCTGATAGGTAGGTTGACATTACAACAAAAAGTAAAGAGATTTATGCGGCACTTTGTAGCTCATTAATATTGTACGACAAAACAGTTCATAAGTTGCTTTTTTCTACTCAGGGAACGATAGGCACACTTACTTTAGCTGCTTCAATATCTAAAATTGACCATTTCTTTTTGATGGCAATATCATAAAATGCATTGCGGTAAATAAGCCTGGCTGAGATTACAAAGGATCCGTTGGAAGGTACCGCAAATGAATATTCGC
>DATFQC010000213.1:0-7605 GCA_035264425.1 Anaerolineales bacterium | reverse complement strand
TTACAGCCTGTGTCTCCGCTTCGGAGCCCGGTCCCTGGCCACCGGACGTGGGGAGGTAATTCCAGCAGCCATCGCGATCCCAGTCCATCTGCCAGTTGACCGGGAAGTTACGGTTTAGATCCACGCCGTTGTGATTGAGTCGCCCGTATTTATTGTGGGCGCGCGCTTCTCCATCTGGATTGAGATTCGGGAGGACATAAAGCATAACATTATCAGGAATATCGCTGGGATTTTGATTTAGATATTGAACCAGTTGATTCGCCAGCGTAATTGTATTCCATTCATCGCCACCGTGGATCCCGGCAATAATCATCTGTTCATGTTCCCCCTTACCGAACCTATAGATCTTTAATGGCTTGCCTTCCACAGAATATCCTATGATCTCCGATTGCTGTTCATTTGGTAGGCTAAGTGGGGTCGACGTGGGACTGAGGGTCATTTGCACAGTGGCTATATTTAATTTGTTTGTAGCCATTGGAGAAGGTGGGACTTGAGTTGCCTCTTGAAAAATGCTCGTGGGTTCAAGCGCGATCAGATGAGGTAAGCTATCCAACGTGGGTGCGAGAGTACCCGTTTGGCCTGAAAGAAAAAGATTTGGCCTTTGCGCAAAGACAAGGATGAAAAGCATGATCGTCCCACCCAGAATGATGCCAAGAACGAATAACCCGAAGGGATTGTTTTTCAAGGCTGGAAATTCAGTAAAACTTTCAACGCTTTAAGGTTTTGTGCAAAATCAATATTCTTATGATCACTTAATTCCATGTCAACCGATGCGCCAACACCATGTTCAACGGCCCAGTCGGCCAACGTGCCTGTATATACACAGCCGGTGTCAATTGGAGGGTAGGCATAACCGGTGACCTTTGATAGAGCACTGGCCAATCTTTTGGATGGTTCCTCCCAGGGAACGCCGCCCGGAAAAACGCCTAGGGCCGCGCTATGATAACTAATCATTGCCTTTATTTTGCGAGAGCCAATGAAACTCATGATGGAGCGTGTCTCAGGCTCCGAACCACCATACGCACCCCCTGTGGTGGGACGATAAATCCAGCAGCCATCGCGATCCCAATCGGCTGTCCAGTTATCTGAAGGGAAATTGCGGTTCAAGTCCACGCCGTTATTGTTGACGCGGCCGTCCACTCCATTGTCACGCGCTTCAGCGTCTGGATTCATATTGCGAATGATATACAACGTCACGTCTGTAGGGACGGTATCTGGTTTTTCGTTGATGTACGTGATTAATTCGTTTGCCAATGCAATCGTGTTACCTTCATATCCACCGTGAATACCGGCTACGATAAGATATTCTTTTTCCCCCGCGCCGAATGTATACAGCTCGATGGGACGGGCTGCTAGTGAAAAACCAATGATGGAAGGACGTAGTCCCTTTGGCAGCTCAAACGGTGTGGACGTCTCAAATACCGGTGGCGTATAAAATGGATTGGGGGTCAGCGTTGGCAGGAAATAGCTGGTTGGCGGAATATTCCTTGTTTCGCCAGGACGCGGGGTTGAGAGCGTTCCATCGGCCGCGGAGGCGCGCAGACTGGTTGTATACAATACTGCGATAATCAAAACTGCAATGAGAGCCGCTCCATTGATTCCCCAAATCACATACACCCACGCATGTGACGATTTTTTACGAGACGCCATTTACTCACCCTCTGGGTCCATGGCGCGTCGTCGGAGCCAGTCCAGGGCGAGGTTGACAGACCAACGCGCCAGGCTGCGCGGGGGTCCGCCATAGGTAATGCGGTGCATCTTTTCACCCTGGGGCGTGATCAATGCCAGCTCTGCCGCGCGCTCTTCAAGGTACATTGCAACGCCCAAGGCTGCATCTGCATTGGAATCCGCGCGGGCGGCGCGCAAGGCTGCTAAAAGAGAATCCGGCGAGAGATCCGATAATGAAACGGTGTGAGGGATTTTGCGAGCCAACAACCCATCGAGTCCTGACTCAACGCCAATCAGAGTCCAGCCGCGTTTTGCGACCGCGTTAAGAACGATGTCCTCCAGCTTGTCCTCGTCTGCACCGAAGACCACATCCCCAAGGCGCTCATTGATTTGCCTCTCAATAGTAGCGATCATCTCATCTGCTTCGGCTTCACTCTTTGCTTTCGCTGCAATACGGATATCAACAACGCCTGTATGCGCGGCCAGTCCCACTGTTGGATTGCTCAGCATTTCGAAATCGGCGATCTTCTCATCGATCATGCCTTCGCCCAGGCCTGCACAATGCAATACTCGAATCTTGATGATCTCATCCAGATTGAATCGTTTTTGCAAATAGGGGATGATCGCTTCGTGCAGGATATGTTCCATTTCGTTGGGAACACCTGGTAATGAAACGACTGCATTGCGTTCTGTTTCGACAATAAAACATGGCGCCGTGCCCACGGGATTCGGGACGCCGAGCGCGCCTTTTGGAATGTATGCCTGCCGCCTTTGATTCTCAGAAGGCTTACGCCCATACCGCGAGATCACAGCCACGACTTGCTCCCACAGGTCTTCGCGAAATTCGAGTTCAACGCCGGCGGCCAGCGCGACGGCTTCGCGCGTAGGATCATCTACAGTAGGGCCCAATCCCCCCGTCGTAATGACAATGTCCGCGCGTTGCATCGAGTGGCGAATCGCTTCGGCGATCCTTTCAGCATTGTCGCCGATCGTGATCGTCCGATAGAGATCCACGCCCATGCCGCGCAACGTCCGGGCAATGTAGCGTGTGTTGGTGTCTACAATTTCACCCAGTAAGATTTCCGTTCCAATCGTAATAATTTCTGCAGAAGGCATAAGTTATTCTTTTCGTCTCTTAAACCCAAAGGACACAGAGGTCACGAAGGGAATAGGCGTGCCAGTCTGCCATCTTCACTTTGTGCACTAGTGCCCTTCGTGGTAAATAATTACACTACATTGTACTCTTTTATTAATCTTCCTTCCTGGAAGCGTGCCAGGTCAAGCATCGAAACATCCAGAGTTGAAAATTTTCCATTCAGAATATATTCGCTCATTAACTTTCCGGCAACGGGCCCATGCATAAAGCCGTGACCAGAAAACCCCGCGCAAATTGTAAATCCTTTTAGGTTGCTTCCACCAAAAATCGGATGCGCGTCCGGTGTTACTTCATACAAGCCTGCCCAGTGTGAGGCCCGGCTAGCTCGTTCGAGCAAAGGCATTCGTTCAATGGCGGCTTCGAGATTGACGAACTCAAATTCTTCATCCACATTCTGATCAAAGCCCGGTTTCTCATTCTGGTTGCTCATGCCAATTAATAAGCCTTCGCCTTCACGATGGAAGTAAAGCGATTGTCCAAAATCAATTACAAAAGGAAAATCTTCTGAGATTTCCTTCAATGGATTCGTTGTAAACATTTGCCTGCGGAGAGGGACAATTGGAATTTGGACTCCGGCCATGTCACTGATCTGACCTGCCCAGGGTCCGGCTGCGTTTAGGAGCATCCGAGTCTGGATCATGCCCTGAGTTGTCTCCACAGCTTCAACTTCATTTCCACTAACCCGGATTCCTGTTACCTCTGTGCGGGGAAAGACTTTGACGCCCAGCTTCTGGGCCGCGCTGACATATCCGGTGACCACACTGTTCGGGTCAACAATCCCGTCCTTTTGATTGAACGTTCCTGCCAGGGCGTCTTCGAACTTCATCAACGGCAGGCGCGCACGGATTTCATCTCCACTGAGCAGTTGAGTCTGGACGCCCAGCCTGTTCTGCAATTCAACGTTGTGTTTGAAGGTGGCCGCATCTTTTTCATTAGTGGCAATAAGCAAATATCCACATTGACGATAGTCTACATCCTGCCCGATTTCATCCTTGAAGCGCTCGATCATTGGCAAACTTTCAAGAGAGAGTCTCACATTGATCTCGGTCGAGAACTGATAACGGACTCCTCCGGCGCAGCGTCCTGTTGCGCCCGTGCCGAAAAACTCCTCTTTTTCGAGCAACACGATATTTTTCATTCCATCCTTTGCGAGATGGTAGGCCGCGCTGGCTCCCATCACGCCACCCCCAATGATTACAATGTCTGCTGTTGTTGGTGTATCCATTTCTCTATTCCATTTATTAGCACGTCGCCTACGGGTTTCGATTTTCACTCGATAATCCGCTCAGCGCGGATCAAAAATCTACTTCTGTGCCAATTTTCATTTTACGTGCGTTGTTCAACGCAACCTGGGCTGCCATCGCATCCTGCACAGCAATTCCCACAGACTTGAAGTAAGTGATTTCTTCTTGAGATTGTCTGCCTGAAATTTTACCTAAGATAAGTTCACCCAATTCGCCATATATGTGAGATTCATCGAAGAGTCCCGCGCGCAGGGGTTGGATCAAATCACCAGCTTCTTCCAGCGACGCAGAGCGCGAATCGACGAAAATTTTTGCGCGCTGTACTGTCTCTGCTGGCACTTCCTGCATCTCCGGCATGTACGAACCGACTGCGGAGATGTGAGTCCCTGCTTTGAGATCCTTGTCCTCGAAGACAGGTTTTGTAGAGGTCGTTGCGGTACAGATGATATCCGCATTTTCGATGGCTTCTTTTGCACTTGAGGCGATGCGAATGTCCTTTGTGATGGAACCATTGCCCCTCATTTCCTTAGCAAAAGACTCGGCCTTCCCGATATTGCCATCATAAATATAAGCTGATTCTATTTTCCGGGCAGTGCAGGCGGCTTCGAGCTGGGTGCGTCCTTGTGCACCTGCGCCGAAGATTACCGCGACTTTGCTATCTGTGCGTGCAAGCAAATCAATAGCCGCGCCGCTGGCAGCACCGGTGCGAATTGCAGTGAGTGAGCTTCCCTCTAAAAGCGCAAGCGCCCGCCCGGTTTCTGGATCCAAGACCAGGACGGCTGCCTGGATGTAGGCAAATCCGCGCCCGGGATTGGTGGGAAATAACGAAACGACCTTGATCGCTAATGCATTCTCATCCTGAGAATTAACAAACGCGGGCATGAAAAGACTAAGAGCTTCCCCCTTGGGGATAGGGAGGCGCGTCCGAAGGGGCACAACTGCTGTCCCGCTGGAAAGAGAGGCATACGCTTTTTTCATCGCCTCGATCGCTTCGTTCATCGGTAATGCTTTTCGAACATCGTCCGCTGTCAGAATCAGCATATCAAAATCCTTTTAGGTATAAAAAAACGCAGAGGGAAAGGTCACTCTCCTCTGCGCTTCTCACGTTTTAAGACTGCTTATTCCATGCCCAGATAAGCCTTCTGGACGGTTGGATTCTTTTTCAAGTTTTCAGCCGTATCTGCGATGACAATCTCACCTGTTTGCAGAACGTATCCGCGGTGGGCAATGGAAAGCGCCATGAGAGCATTTTGCTCAACCAGCAAAATAGTTGTGCCTTCCTGATTGATCTTCTGGATGGTATCGAAGATCAATTCCACCAGTACCGGCGCGAGACCCATGGAAGGCTCATCCATTAGCAAAAGACTCGGTCTTGCCATCAGAGCCCGCCCGGTGGCCAGCATTTGTTGTTCACCGCCGGAGAGCGTCCCTGCCACCTGAACACGGCGTTCCTTGAGGCGTGGGAAAAGCGTGAATACCCGATCCATGTCCTGGGTCAATTCCTGCTGGCTGCTGCGGCTGTAGGCACCCATTTCAAGATTTTCGGTGACAGAGAGACGGGCAAATATGCCGCGTCCTTCCGGAACCATTGAAATTCCTTTGTATACGATTTCATGTGCCTTATATTTGAAGAGACTTTCGCCGTTGAGTTCGATACTTCCTTCGCGCGGGCTAAGCAAGCCAGAAATGGTTCGCAATGTAGTTGTCTTCCCTGCGCCATTCCCTCCAATCAAAGTGACGATCTCACCCTTCTCGATATTGAGTGTAATGCCTTTGAGAGCATGGATATTTCCATAGTAGGTGTGAACATTGTCAACTGTTAGCATCGACATCTTGACCTGCCCTTAACTGGATTTTTTACTGCTGGAGTGGCGTTCATGAGCGGTTGACATGCCTTCGGTTGCAGCGCCGCGTCCGAGATAGGCTTCGATCACGCGTGGGTTACTCTGGATCTCAGCCGGGGTTCCTTCGGCAATCTTTTCGCCGTAATCAAGCACGGTAACAGCTTCCGAAATGCCCATGACCACACGCATATGGTGTTCGATCAACAGGATGGTAATTCCCATCTCATCGCGCAGGCGGCGGATAAATACGGTCAGATCTTCACTTTCGCGCGGGTTCATGCCTGCACTGGGTTCGTCCAACAGAAGAAGTTTGGGCTTGGTGGCAAGTGCGCGGGCGATCTCGAGACGGCGTTGCGCTCCATAAGGGAGGTTACGTGCCAGCATGTCACCTTTATTTCTCAGACCCACAAAATCCAACAGTCGCTGGGCTTCGGCAAGAGCCATCTTTTCCTCCTGAATGACACCTGGCAAACTCAGCACTGAACTAATCCATGAAGAATGCAGAAAGGCGTGTTCACCAACCAGAATATTTTCGAGTGCAGTCATATCTGCGAACAAACGAATATTCTGATAGGTGCGTGAAATTCCAAGACGAGTGATTTGATCCGGACGGAGACGCTGGATTGGCGTTCCCTCGAAGAGGATCTCACCTTCATCCGGTTTTCCAAACCCGGTAATACAGTTGAAGAATGTAGTCTTCCCTGCACCGTTTGGACCAATAATGCTGACAATAGATTTTTCTGGAATATGAAAGTCAACGGAATTGACAGCGACGAGACCGCCGAAGCGTTTGGTTACTTTCTTTGCTGTGAGGATGTCAGTCATGGCAATCTCCTAGACCATGCTTTCGGCCGTGACATTTTCTGCATCTGCATGATGCAGTTCACGTTTGGCAGCTGTTGACGGCCAGAGTCCTTCGGGCTTGGCGATCATCATGAAGATCAACATCGCACCATAGAGTAGAAAACGGAATTCAGAAACCTCACGCAATAGTTCAGGCAGGCCAACCAATGCAATGGCGCCCACGATAACACCCGGAATACTTCCCATTCCTCCGACCACGATCAGGGCAACCACGTTAATCGAAACGAGCAATTGCATGCTCGTGGCGAAAATCGAGCCAATGAGGGTGGCAAAGATGGCGCCGCCTAGGCCGGCAAAAGCAGCACCCAGGATATATGCCAGAAGTTTGGTCTGGATGAGGTTGACACCGAGCGCTTCGGCAACATCTTCATCTTCGCGGATCGCCATCCATGCACGACCGAGTCGCGATTCGCGCAGGCGCCATGCTACGAAGGCAATTAGTAATGCACTTATGATCGCGACATAGTAAATGGTCTGCACGGTACCCAATTCAATCCCATTACAGACCCGTGGCACATCTACTCTGACAAAGGCACCCAGAGTTCCTATACAGGGTTTCTGAATACCAATGATCCCCTGCGGACCTCCAAAGTATTTCGCAAGGAAGTCTGAACCCGCCAGCAGACGAACAATTTCACCAAAGCCAAGTGTGGCGATAGCGAGGTAATCACCGCGCACACCCAGCACAGGCAAACCCAAAACTGCACCGGCAAGCATGGCTACCAATACCGCGATCGGAACTGCAACCCAAAATGAAACGTGCTGCAAACCAAAGGGTCCGTATGACGTGAGCAAGCCGACTGTGTACGCACCGATTGCATAGAACGCT
>DATFQC010000212.1:0-4976 GCA_035264425.1 Anaerolineales bacterium | reverse complement strand
CAATCACCGATTCGATATCCGGGCGGATGAGTTTGGCACGCTGAAGCGCATGCCCGCTTGTTCCCATCACATCCAGGAGCAGCGTGGCCTCTGCGAGAGGCATGCCTGCATCTACAGGAAAAAAAATATTCTCGTGCACGACCTCGTAAGGACCGTACCCGCCATCCTGGTTGAATCCCATATCTGCCCGTTTGGCCAGACATTGCTGCGTGAACCCAAGCTTGCAGCTCCGGCAGGTACCGCAAAAATCCATGAGAAAGATGACGCCAGGGGTACCGAGCGGGGTTTGGGTGTTTGATCCGTTTGCCGCGACCACGCCGGCAGCTTCATGACCCGGTGTGGTCTCCGTCCCCTCATAGAATTGTCCTCGTTCTGAGCCACAAAGCGCATTCGCTTTGACTTGTATGAGCAGCTGTCCATCTCCGGGGTTGGGTACAGGTTTTTCTCTGAAATTGATTTTCCCTCCCCCTGCAAAGACAGGAACTTGCATACCCGTGGAAAGGGAAGAACGATTCATGTTGCCCTTGGTCTCGTTTCAGATAAATGAACTTCGCTTCCGATTTGGGCAGACTGTGTCGCAGCCAGCGCTAGATCCAGAGATTTTGCACCTTCCCGAAGAGGGGTGCGCGTGGGACGACCGCTACGGATGGCAGTCAGGAAGTCCTGCATCTCGGCCAGATACAGGTCCCGCTCAGAGGCAATCATTTCAGGCGGGCGATCCGGCGTCGATGTATGATGAAATGTAGCATGGTTCGCGTCAGTAAACTCCACCGTCAGATTGCGGGACACCACGCGATAATCGTTGATCCAGCGGTCCGGAATCGCTCCGTTGGTGGCATAGATCACACCCATAGCACCCTGGGGGAAACCGAAAATCGTTGCACTTACATCCTCCACCGTGTAATCTTCTACCTCCCGATGGAAAATATTCTCCTGGCGCGAATAGGCTGTACTCGCCTCCCCCATTAAAAATCGCATGAGGTCTACCATATGGATGACCTGTTCCACCAATTGTCCTCCGGAAAGTTCCTGCTTCCGCCACCAGGGGGAGTGCAAGGAGTTACAGAAATAACGAGCCGACATGAGACCGACTTGTCCCGCTTGCCCTGCATCCAGCATGCCTTTGAGGTGTTCGATGGCTTCTCCAAATCGAAACATGAATCCCACCTGGGTAACAATTCCAGCGTTTTCAGCCGCCTCTACCATACGCCAACCCTGTTCAGAGGACAGTGCAATTGGCTTTTCAATAAACACATGCACACCCCGGCTTGCGGCGAGGTCGACCTCATCCGAATGAGCATAAGGAGGCAGACAGATGATGACCACGTCCAGAGGCACCGTGTTGAACATCTCATGCTGATCTGAAAAGACAGGGGCCTGCCCATGGGTATATTTCTCCGAGAAGGCAACTGCTTTTTCTAGGGTTCGGTTGCAGAACGCCACCATCTCAAAATCATCACTTAATAGTTCCAGTGTATGCGCATGGCGATGGGCAAAGCCTCCACAACCCAAAATTGCTGTTCGTAGGCGTTGATTCATTTTATCGTTTCGCATCCTTTTCTCGTGCGGCTTGTCTCGGTTGCGTTCAAGCCTTAATGCCTGTAAAGCTGAGTCCCTCTTCGACATAGTTCTGGAAAAGTACCAGCAATAGGATAATTGGCGCCATGGACATCAGAGATCCTGCCATTAACTCCGGCCAACGCGTGTTCCAACGACCCTGCATGGCAGAAAGTCCCACTGTGAGGACATAGTTCTCTGGGGTCCTCATCATTAGCAGGGGCCACAAAAAGCTATTCCAGGTTCCAATGAACACAAAAATCGACACGATGGCAAGAATCGATTTAGAGAGGGGCAATATGATTTGAAAGAAAATTTGGAAGGGAGTGGCGCCATCAATGAGGGCCGCATCTTCCAATTCTCTGGGCAAAGACAGAAAAAACTGCCGGATCAAAAAGGTATTGAATGCTCCTCCTAAGGAGGCAGGAACAATGAGAGCGGCAAAGGTATTAACCCAGCCGAGAAATTTATCGGTCATTAAGATATAAGATGGAATTAGGGTAACCGCACTGGGGATCATTAGGGTTCCCAGATATAGCAGGAAAATACGGTCCCGCCCAGGGAAGACCAAACGTGCGAAGGCATAGGCGGCCATAGCGGAGGTCAGCGTTTGAAAAATGGTCACCGAAATGGTCACAAAGGCAGTGTTCAAAGCATACCGAGCAAATGGGAATGCCTCGAATACTTCTATGTAGTTATGCCATTGAGGATTCTCAGGGACGAGAATCGGAGGATATGTAAAAACCTCAGCGCGGGTTTTTAACGAAGTTGAAACCATCCATAAAAAAGGAACGAGAGAGAGCAGAGAAAACAAGATCAAGCTCACTGTCCAGATTCCATGTTTAAAAGATTTTGTCATCTGAGGCATAAGAGTCTCCTACACGTAATCATACTCAACCCGTCGGCCAAGAAACCGCCATTGGATCAATGTGAGAACAAAAATGATCAGAAATAAAAACCAAGCCATAGCAGAGGCATAGCCCATCTTGAATCGTTGGAAGGCTTGTAGATAGAGGTGATAAGCGTAAACTCTACTTGCAAATCCCGGTCCTCCCTGTGTCATCACAAAAATCACATCGAAAACCTGGAACGATCCAATTAAGCCGATAATCAGATTATAAAAATGGACAGGGGTTAGTAACGGAAAGGTGATCCTCCAAAAGCTCTGCCAACTGTTGGCGCCATCCAGCTCTGCAGCTTCATACAAATGTCGGGGGATATTGCGTAATGCAGCCAGATAGATGATGGCATCAAATCCCATCCCAGACCATAGCAGCATGATCACGATCGCTGGTAATACCCATTGTTCGGTGGTCAGCCAGCCAACAGCGGGCAGACCCACAGCCCGAAGACCAGTATTGATCAAACCAAACTGGTCATTGTAAAGCCACCGCCAAACCATGGCGATCGACACTAAAGAGGCGACCCCAGGGAGCATAAAAAACAGTCGAATGAATTTAACGCCCGGGAATTCACGGTTAACGAAGAGAGCTAGGGCAAGGGCTATCGCCGTACTGCCAGGAACAATCATGGCTGCATATTTCAAGGTGTTCCCCAGAGAAACCCATAAAAGCTCATCGGCAAATAGATCTCTAAAATTTTTGAGCCCAACAAACTGCGGCGGAGAGAGCAGGGTCCAATCTGTGAAAGCCAATCCTAGGGACGCGACGATTGGAGTCAGTGTAAATATTGTCAAGCCAAGCAGGCTGGGCGCCAGAAATAAAATTGCATAAGGGATATCATGCTTCATTCGAACGGACATTTTTTTAGGTAGAGCCTGGGTCATGGAAACCTCCATCTACACTCCCTTACCTCTCAACACGTACACGGAGAGGTAAGGGAGTGAAATGTTAATGCCTGCTCAGCTGAGGAACAAATGATTTTTACTGACCTGCTGGTTCAGGTGGCACCGAGCAAGCAGCTTCCGCGGCCTCCTGGGCAGAAATCTCACCACTCCAGAAGCGGTCCAAACCAACGTCAACCCCATCGTCAGTGAACTCTTCCCAATTTAAGATCTTGGTAGGTAGTTTCCCGTTGGCAGCCGAGGCCTGTCCAATTTGGACATTCAGAATGTTTAGTGGTGTGGCGTTCTCCGGTGGTTTGGCAACAAACTCATCTGTGATAGATGGGTCGGGCGGGAATCCCCAGCCATAGGTACCCGCTTCCAGATTAAAGGTCTCGGGGGAAGCCAGGAATTTGAGAAATTCCCAAGCTGCTTCTTTATTCTCCGACTTCGCGGACATTACATAGTTTGTCAGATGCAAGAATGTGGCTTCAGACTTTCCTTTCGGTAAAGGAGCCATGCTCCACTCAAAATCGGCCTCCTCGTTTGCGGGGATATCCCATCCACCCGTTTGATACATCGCAACCCGCCCAGTGATAAACAAGTCCCAGCCACCCATTCCCAATCCTTCCAGCTCTTGGGGAGAGGGAGAATATCCCTGGTGGATGAAATCGCCATACCAATCGAGAGCTTCCACAGCAGCCGGCTCTGTTAAGGTACATTGCGTTCCATCAGCGCTGAGGATATCTCCACCATTCATCCAAACATAAGGTAACCAAACTGCCCACCAGGTATCGGCATAGAAGCCGTACGTTTTATCAGCACCTTCGCCACTTGTCAGAGCGGCGGCGGCTTGTTTGAAGTCGTCGGTTGTCCAACCTTCCGCAGGTAGGGCTACCCCTGCCGCCTCGAACAAGTCTTTGTTATAGTAAATTCGTTGTACATCAACGGTATCTGGCATCATGTAGGCATGGCCATCCGCGCCTCGGAAATAATCGATCACGTTCGGATAGAAATCTTTCTCTTTGAGATCCGCGTCTGATTCGAAGAACGGGGTTAGATCGGCTGCGACACCATCCTTAATGAAGGGTGCCACAACGACGTCCCCCGCTACGAACACATCCGGTGGCTCACCAGCGGCAATTTGCGCGAGCAACGTTGCAATATAGTCACCTGGTATAGGTTGTTCCTCTACAACAATGTTCGGATGTTCTTCCATGAACCTCTTAACAATGACCGGCCGCATGACCAGTTCAGTTTCTTCACCCGGATAGGCGAAGACAATCTTGCCTGAGGCTTCCCCACCTGATTCAGAGGCTTTGGTCGGTGCGGCTGCCGGTGCGCAACCAGAGGCGAACAGCACGACGATCAGTAGTAAAGCAGATAACCATTTGCTCGTTTTCATTCTTCTCTCCTTTCCAAAAGACATCAAACTCACACGGGAGGCTTTGATCTACATTCAGCTTCATTTACACCATGGAACCTCCTTTCACAATTGGGTGAAATCCAAAACGATCTGCAAAGCATTCTCCGGTTCCTGATCCAGAATACGGAAAGCTTCTTCAGCATCGTTTGCGGGGATTATATGTGTAATCATTGGCTGCAGATCGATCACTCCCTCTGTCTGCAAACGCAT
>DATFQC010000211.1:0-8556 GCA_035264425.1 Anaerolineales bacterium | reverse complement strand
TGGCAACTGGGTATGGTCCAGTTTCAGCAGGTGACCTTGTGAGTTCAACTCGCGGACCGCGTAATCGGGAGGGACTAACACATCTACTCCCGGACGTTGAGTCTGCATCCGTTCAATTAGTTCTATGGCGCTTGGCACAATGTCCAGCTCTATGCTGATTCCAAATTCAGATTCAAATTGTCCAAGTGTTTGGGGATCGATGTAATCGGGCCAGGTCAGCAGCGTCAGTATATTTTTCATATGGGGGCCCTGTGACTCTAACCGTGACGAAGAGGCTCGCACTTGTGAAAGAGATCCTTCGCTGGCGAAAGAACGGCTCGTTCAGAATGACATGCTCTCAAGACTCTCTCCGCCGGAATCGTTCCGCGAGAAAGACAAGTGTTAAAGTGCCGATCATTAGTAACACCGCGAGCGCGATCATGATTGGCAAACGGTTTGCAAAGCGCAACTGACTAAAAAGATAGACGGGAAACGTTGGCTGCGTTCCAGCAAGAAAAAGTGCTAACGCAAATTCGTCAAAGGAAACGGTAAAAGCCGTTAGCCAGGCAGAAACCATCGCCGGAAAGATCATCGGCAGGACGATGCGCCGAAGCGTAGTGGGATAATCTGCGCCTAGATCCATGGCAGCTTCTTCAACGCTTGCATCAAACCCAGCCAGGCGGGAGGCAATGATCAACAACGTATAAGGCAAGGCTACGACCGTGTGAGCAATGCCTACTGTCCAAAGAGAGCGGTCAATGTGTAGAAAGGAAAATAAGAGTAGCAGCGCGACAGCCAGTACAACATACGGAACGATCAACGGTAGAACAGCCAGCGCGACCAGTATGTTTTGTCCGCGAAATTTGTAGCGCAGCATTAAGATGGAAACCATGGTTCCCAGGAGAGTAGCAGCGGCGCTGCTCCCGAGCGCCACAACCAGACTATTACGTGCGGAACGCAAAACAGCATCTGCTGCAAAAAGCTTCTGATACCAATCAAAAGTCAATTGCTTGATCGGAAAGGAAAGCGAGGCACTGGAATTAACAGAAAACAAGAATAAGAGCCCGATTGGCAAATACAACAGCACAATCAGGCTGAAATAATAAGCTGGCAATACCATGGAGCCGCGCCGGGTATTCATTCGAACAACTGTCTCCAGTCAATGATACGCGTCGCTACTACCACCAGAATCAAAGTCGCCAGCAGCATAATCATGGAAAGCGCCGAACCAAGTGGCCAGTTGGCAGCCTTTGTAAAGAAGTCCTGGATGATATTGCCGTATAAGAATCCGCGACTGCCTCCCACCAGCAAGGGCGTGACGTATTCGCCCACTGTAGGAATAAATACCATAAAAAATGCAGCTAGTATACCTGGCGCACTCAGAGGTAAGGTAATACGTGTGAACTGACGATAAGGCCGCGCGCCAAGGTCGGCTGCGGCTTCAAAGAGAATAAGATCAATGCGTTGCAATGCAGCCAGAATGGGAAGTGTGGCAAATGGGATCCAAACATAAATTAGGGTGAGGATCACTGCTGTGCGGTTATAAAGCAAGGCAGTCAGAGGCTCGTGAATCATGCCGGTATACATCAAAAAGGAATTGATGACCCCTTCCGTTCCGAGCAATATTTTCCACGCCATGATCCGCAGAAGATAACTGGTCCAAAAAGGGATGAGCAGCAGAATTAAGTAGAGCCCGGCCCGGGATCCCGCCCGAAACGTCAGAAAGTAAGCAAGTGGAAAAGCCAGTAAAACTGAGCTGATTCCAATCCCAAGCGCAGTCAACGTGGAAATCCCGAGCAGTCTCCAGTAGCTTCCAGTCCCCGCCACACCGGCATATTGGCTAAGTGTGGGAGTCCACATTTGAAACAAATCGCCGTGCATATCCGGTCGAAAGCTGAATGCCGCCATTAATAAAACTGGCATGACCAGGAAAGCAATCAACCAGAATAGCGGTGGCAGATAGATGAACCAGAAGGTGGCGCGGCGATCCAGGCCTCCTCCCCGGCCCTTCCCCATCCCGCGGCGCGCCGGATGGGGAAGGGTGATCGAAGGTCGGGCAGGAGCCGTCACGGCGCGGCTTTAACTTCGGCCCACATGGCTGTCCAGGCATCGCGCTGTTCGGCAGTTAGGTTCGGTGTAAAGTTTGTTTTGCTGAGAATATCCGGATCATCCACTGAAAATGCTTTTTTGAGCGTTTCATCTGTGATCCCCTTCATCACATTCTGATTTGCATCGCCATAATAGAAAAGGTTGACCACGTTGTTGCCTGTTGCTTCGCCCAGTTTCTGATCCAGGAACTTTAGCGCGAGATCGTAGTTCTTTGTTCCGGTGCGGATGCCATACAGGCCGACCCATGAATTACGTCCTTCTTTCGGGTTGGCGTACGCGACCGGCACCCCTTCACCCAAAAGTGTTGCGTAGGCACCCTGCCAGGCATACGCCGCCCAGACGTCCCCAGATTTCATGCCTTCCACCAGCTCAGGTTCGCCAGCCCAGTAAAAGAGGTTCAGATCACGCTGCTTGATCCACTCATCCTTAATGGAAGTCAGTTGATCGGTTGTGATGGCAGTTTCATTATATCCATGGACGTAGGAGGAGATTGTCACCGCCCCCGGACCGTCATCCCACATGGAAATATGACCTTTATATTTTGGATCCATCAGCGCGGACCATGAATCGACCCCTTCCGGAATTTTATCGGTGCGGTACAGGATGGATGTGAAGCCCCAATCCCACGGGATGAAATATTGTTTACCGTTGATCTGCCCGATCTTTTTGAAGTTATCAGGGACTTTATCCCAGTTACTCAGTTTACTGGTATCAATTTCCTGCACCAAACCTTCATCAACATAAAACTGCAGCCATCCAGTATAGGGATGGAAGATATCCGCCTGATCGCCGGCCTTCATTTTGCCGTAGATGTCAGCATCCGAGGAACCAATTTCAAAATTAACCGTTACTTTTGGATAGGTATTTTTGAAGTCCACCCAGAAGTCTTCAGCATCATAACCTGCCCAGTCCAGAACGGTGAGATTTCCGGTCAATTCACCGGCAGGCACTTCCGTTGCTGGCGCGGCACCGCAAGCTGATAAGACAAATACGAGGGCAAGCATGAACCCTCGGGCCATAAAAAGCATAGACCATTTTGATTTCATTCTCCTCATCCTTTCTAACATAAAATTGTAGGGGACCGACGAATGGGTGTGCGAGAACAAATGTCACCGTGTAGAGCTGACCTCCTTCTCAACAAAGATCTATGCAATTTATTTACTATAAATTGAGACAAAACTTATCTAGATTCATTATATCACCCAGCCTTGAAGGGAATAAACAGGTTGTTTTCAGAAGGAGAGATTTGGGTTTTAGAGCAAATCCTCCATTCCTTCAGACTATAATGAGCGCAAAATCAAAAGACGAGGTAATACACATCTATTATGGAACTCTATTTCATCCGGCATGGGCAATCCCAAAACAATGCGAATTGGAACAACACTGAGTACCAGGAAAGTCCTGATCCGGCTCTTACCGAAATGGGACACGAACAGGCCCATTTTCTCGCGGATTTCCTGAAGAAAAATCAAACCATTACGAATGATAAAGTCTGGAACATTCAAAATCGTTACGGCTTTGGTCTGACCCATATCTATACCAGCATGATGGAACGGGCGGTATACACGGCGGCGCCCACTGCAAAGGCACTGGAGATCCCCATGCTTGCCTGGAAGGAAATTCACGAAGAGGGTGGCATTTTCAGCCGCCATGACAAATCGAATACGGTTGGCTTGCCAGGCCAAACACGCTCATTTTTTATGGAGAACTTTCCTACGCTGGTCCTGCCGGAGGAACTGGGTGAAACAGGCTGGTGGAACCGCTCATTCGAAGCGGAGGAGGAGCGTCAGCCGCGTGCTGATCAGGTCCTGGCTGACCTGGTTGCACGTCACAAGGATCGGGAGGGCGAACCTGTCCATCGTATCGCGTTGGTCAGTCATGGTGGTTTCTTCGTGCGGCTGCTATGCGCCATTCTCAAACTACCCTGGCGGCAGGCGGCTCTTGGAATGAAATCGTGGTTTATACTTAACAATTGTTCCATCAGCCGGATAGACATTCATAAGGAAGAGATCAATATTGCCTATCTCAATCGCACAGACCATCTGCCGGATCACTTGATCACATGATAAAACAACGGAGTTTCGGCGAAATTCAGCTATTTGAGGATTAACGTCCATCCCGGTGCTTCTGGAAGTTGCTCATTTATCTATGGATGTCGATCAAAGTCAGCATCGGAAAGATTATAGCGGAAATGATACCGTTCCAAAATCTGCTGGATGAGCTCCTTATGGAGGGGGGTCACTTCCGTAAACTCAACGCCGATGTTGTAGGAATCTGGATGCTCATCTGGTCGACACCATGCAATACGCGCAGGAATGGTGACAGGAATGACCGAAATCTCAGCCAGCTCACTGGGAAAGATGATTTCCAGGATTGTCTCTTTGTCAATCGTTGTTAATTTGGTACCAATCACCAGTGCGCCGCGCAGATTCAAGTCGCCAAGATAGCCCAACAGTACCCTGGGATGCAGGTCAAAGACTGGCGTAAATGCCGTAAATCTTCGGCGTGTTTCTTGTCTACGGTCGCTCATGGAATGCTCCTATTCCTTGTGGTCCGAATAAATCCTTACAAGTGTATAGGGAATCTTGCTGAAAAGAATTAAAAGAATGATTCAATTTTTATCCTTCGCTGTTCAGCATGTAATTTTACAGGCTGAGAGGTATTTCAATGCACCGGCCGGTTCTTCCATTTCTGATACGGTATAATTGACCCTATGAATCCAAACATTATCGGTGTACGTTTCACCAAAGTAGGCAAAATTTACCATTTTGACACTTCCGCCGTTCCCGACGTGGGGGTCGGCGAGCACGTCATTGTAGACACTTCGCGCGGCCGACACCTCGGCGAAGTTGTTCAGCAGGTGAAAGAAACTCCTCCGAAGCCGGAAGGTGGCTGGAGGTCTGTGGAACGACGGGCTACCCCGCGTGACCTCCTGCTGCTCCAGTCCTGGCAATCCAAACAGACGGAGGCCATGATCAATTGCCGCGCCCGCGCCTCTGAAATCGGCCTCAGGGAAGTCAAGATTGTGGCTGCGGAATACAACTACGATGGCTCACGTCTCGCTTTTCTATTCAGCACCGAGGGCGAGGAAAAGGTCGACCTCAAGTCGCTGAAAAAAGATATGCATGACATCTACCCGAACACTCATATCGAAATGCGACAAATTGGCCCGCGGGATGTGGCAAAGATCATTGGGGGAATGGGAGCTTGTGGGCTTGAGACGCGTTGTTGTTCCAAATTCCTCACAGACTTCTCCCCTATTTCCATCAAAATGGCAAAGGAACAGGGTATCTCGCTGACACCCAACGAGATCACGGGCATGTGTGGACGTTTGCGCTGCTGTCTCATTTACGAGTATGAGCAGTATGTGGAGGCTCGCAAGAAGCTGCCGAAGCGGAATAAGCGCGTGATCACACCCAAAGGGGAAGGCAAAGTCATCGATGTTCTCCCGATGAGCAACAAAGTGATGGTACTTCTTGAAGGTGAAGAAGGGAAACGCTTCACAGAAATTTTTGAGCACGAAGAGCTTCAGCCCTGGGATGAGCTCGAAGCCCTGCGTCGCAAATCCGAAGCGCCATGCGACCGTCATGAAGGCGGTGGGTGTACATGCGGAAAAAGTAAAAACCGCAAATCCTAACCTTTCTTTTCCAAACCGAATCCTGGCTCCCCTATGGAAAATTGGGACTCCCCTCAAAATATACTGGTGATCCTCGCCCATCCTGATGATCCCGAGTTCTTTTGCGGTGCAACCCTGGCAAAATGGGTGCAGGCAGGACACCACATCACGTATCAACTCCTCACCTGCGGTGACAAGGGTTTCAACGAGTCTACCTCCGCGGAGATGACGACCGATGCTCTGTGTGCCATTCGACATGCAGAACAGATTGCCGCGGCAAAAGTGATTGGCGTGGATGCGGAGGCGGTGCACTTTATGGATCGTCCCGATGGCTATCTCGTGCCAGATCTTGAGTTGCGTCGCGAGATCGTGCGTGTCATCCGCAAATTTAAGCCAGATGTCCTGATGACCTGTGACCCTCAAACGTTGTTCGCGACCTATGGCATCAACCATCCTGATCATCGCGCGGCGGGTCAGGTTGTCATGGATGCAGTCTTTCCAGCCGCCGGAAGCCCTGTCTTTTTTCCTGAATTACTGGCAGAAGGTTATCTGCCTCACATGCCAAAGGAAATTTGGTGCTCATTGACGATGCAACCCAATGTCATCCTGGATGTCACCGAGACCTGGCAAATCAAGCTCGAGGCAATCCTCAAACACGTATCACAGGTCGCGCAAGTAGTTAAATTTCTTGAACGAATGAAATCCCGTCGAACACAGGACAGCACAGACGAATCTCCGCGCTACGAAGAACATTTCCGTGTCGTGAAGTATAGCTAACGTAACCACTGGTCGAGTAGTACTCTTTGCCTATCGAGACCAAAAGCCGCAGTGCATCCACCGTAGTACTGTATCGATTTAATTTATTAGTAACCAAAAGGAAACCCGATGAGCGGACGAAATTTACGCTTCATCAATACTCTCATCCTCGTTTTGTTTTGCATTCTTGGTCTGACCGGCCTGTACGGATTAGTTTGGCCCCTTCCCTCTTCATTGTTTGAAATTCATCGGATTGCTGGTTGGGCACTGCTTGTGCTCATTCCATGGAAAGGCGCGATCTCTTTACGCTCACTCGGTCGTGGTTTAAGTGGCCGCCTGGATCACAATGTGGTGATCATCGTTTCCATCCTCCTGACTCTGGCAACGGTTACGCTCTTAATCCCGGTTCTTATGTGGACCTGGCATATTGGCCCTTATTATGTATGGATCGGTTCATATGCTTATTCCGGGATTGGCTGGCATTGGGGAATTGCTCTTGGTTTAGCGCCACTTTTTATTCTACATGTTTGGCAGCGCTGGCCCCGGCCCAAAAAGATTGATTTTGTCGGACGGCGACAAGCGCTCAAACTAATGGGAATTGGTGCAGCCGCGCTGGTCGGCTGGAGAATTTCTGACGTGTTGGCAAAATCCATGCAAGGCACTGGCGAACAACAACGCTTCACAGGTTCACGAGAAGAGGGTTCCTTTACTGGCAATGCTCATCCCATTACGACTGCATCAGACCAGGGCAAGATCAAACTCGTCCCTGACAAATGGTCTTTGCAAGTGACAGGCGCTGTCACGAGGCCCCTGGATTTAACCTATGCAGAGGTGCTTGCCCTTTCCACATCTGAGGTAACCACAACCCTAGACTGCACCGGTGGCTGGTATACCGTACAGACTTGGCGAGGAATTCGACTCGCGGAGTTGCTGACTCAAGCCCAAATACGACCCGAAGCGATAGAAATAGTATTAAGGGGCGTTCAAGATTACACAGCTCCATTCACTCTTGAGCAGGCACAGGAAATTTTGTTAGCCACCCATGTTGGCGGAGAGGTGTTGAACCACTCACATGGTTTTCCGCTACGTGCCGTTGTCGCTTCACGACGCGGCTGGCATTGGGTCAAATGGTTAACAGAGATTGAAGTGAGAACAGTCATTTAAAATGGAAGTGGTTGTAAAGGTGGGATAAAATCTACTAACAAAATTCTGAGAAAAGGACTTAATCATGGATGATCTGCTTTCCCAGGCCAAAGTACTCTTCCCTTACACTCAATCGCTACGACGGGACTTTCATATGCACCCTGAACTTGGGTTTCGTGAAATCCGCACCGGTGGGATTGTAGCCAGGGAACTCGAGTCACTTGGCATTGAAGTGACAAAGGGAGTTGGCAAAACGGGGGTTGTTGCACTACTGGAGGGTGCGCACCCCGGACCCACACTTTTGTTACGATTTGACATGGATGCCCTTCCTATCGTCGAAGAGACCGGCGCAGATTATGCTTCACAAAATAGTGGAGTCATGCATGCCTGTGGACATGATGGTCACACAGCCATTGGTCTGACTGTGGCGCGGATACTCAATGCGCATCGCGATCAGTTGGCGGGCACGATCAAGTTCTGCTTCCAGCCCTCGGAAGAAGGGACGAATGGCGAAGAGATTGGTGGCGCACAGATGATGATGCGGGATGGCTTATTTGACAACCCCAGAGTGGATATGGCTCTTGCCCTTCATCTGTGGAATGAGCAACCGTTAGGTTGGCTGGGTGTCGCCGGGGGTCCTACTATGGCAGGTGCGGAATTGTTCGATGTGAAAATTACTGGAAAAGGGGGACATGGCGCCGTTCCGAACGCAACGATCGACCCGATTGTTGCCGCGGCTTATATTGTCACGGCACTGCAGACCATTGTGTCACGAAATGTCTCGCCATTCGAGACCGCGGTGATCAGCGTTACAACCTTTCATAGCGGCTCCGCGTTTAACGTCATTCCACAGGAGGCCAGAATACAGGGTACTATCCGCACTTTTGATAAGGGCGTCAGGGCAAAAGTCCTGGAACGATTTGAACAAATCGTGCGTGGAACAGCGGAAACCC
>DATFQC010000210.1:0-5561 GCA_035264425.1 Anaerolineales bacterium | reverse complement strand
CAGCAAAGATGATTCCAGTTCCTGGGTGTAATCGATTGCAAAATCACGGTTGCTGTAATGGATAATGCCATAGGGCGGTCGTTTGCCATAGGTTTTTTCCACCAGCAGACAATAGGAAGCCAGTTGATAAATATGCGAATCATAGGGCGATTCCGGGGCGCGCCCCGATTTCACTTCTACAGGAATGATCTGTTCATTTTGCTCGATGAGGTAATCAGGCTTGCCTGTTAAACCCAGCGCCTGATAGAAAAGAGGTTTCTCTACTTTTCCCCAGCCGCGCGTATCCGTGTATACCACGCGTCCACCCGGCAGACCTGCCTCTGTACGCTGGCGGTTGGACTGCCAGAAAAAAAGAACCGCAAGAAAAAAAAGAACAAGGACAATATACAACATTTAGAATGCTTCACTTGTCAGATATAAAACCAAAATAATAAATATTTTCGGTACCTAGATTTCCCCAAAAATCTCGATCAATTTCGATCCGGGGTCTTGTCGTCACACGAAATCCTTCCGGAATATCTGCATAGAGCTCGAAAGCGCTGTTTGAACAGCTCGGGATGGATACATGGAGTTGTGCATCGCCGTACGGATCTGTGATGGCAGGCCAGCCTATGTCCATAAGTTGGTTCTCGACATCATCAATATGAATTGTTACATTCCCAAGTAGGGATTCATCATCGTTTACGAGCCCATCCCGGTTCGAGTCAATCCAGGTTTTTGCAGAACCATGCCAGGCGCAATCAGCAACGCCGCCAACCCTTAAGATGTAATGAAGCATAGAGAAAAAAATTAAGGCGATGGTTGAAATTGCAATCAGTATGGAACCTAAAAAAATTTCAATCAATTTGCTCATTTTGGCAACTTATGTATCAAATTACGCTTAGAGAATTTGCATAGTGCAATAAGCAACGAGCAGGATCATTGCCACAAAAATCAAAACCAATCCCAGCGTACGCATGAGATTGGAGGCGAGGACTTTTCGTCCATGCTTGCGGTGGATTTCTGTCCCAAGGGCAAGTTCAGCCTGGTTCTCGGATTCGAATCCCTGTTTTTTGTACCACCAGGCCCGGCGACAATAAAGATAATTCCCGATATCAGAAGAGCGGATCACAGACATACTTTCACCATAATCCCTGCACCGCGAGTGCAGGTAAGAAAATGAAGGATTTTGATTGAAAAGCAAGTATAGCACAAATTTTCTAACTTTTCTATTTTCGCCGTGAGCGGGAAACTGAGCAACACGAGGTCTGTAATTGAGCACAATCGATATGTGAAATGTTTCCCACCTCCCTTGCGAAAACTTTCCTTGAGAAGAACACTGGGTGTACGTTAATATAGTTATATAGTTTTGAACGAAGCAATACGTACAGCGCATGCAAATATTGGTCGCTATCTCGGTCAAGTGAAATAGGAATTGGAGGTGTGGAATGTCCAACGAATTGAGAATTAAATTCTGGGGTGTGCGTGGGAGTTATCCTGCGCCTGGCGCAGGGACGGTGAAGTATGGCGGAAATACTGCCTCGGTAGAGGTACGCGCGGGCGAGCGAACAATCCTCCTCGATGCGGGAACAGGAATCATTCCTTTGGGCCGCGAATTGGCACGGAGCAAGCGTACCAGCGAAATCATGTTATTGTTCAGTCATTTGCACCACGATCACACGCAAGGCTTTCCATTCTTTGTCCCTGCCTATATGCCAAGCACAAAACTGCATATCTTTGGGCCGGATGGCATGCACGAATCGTTGAGAAATGTCTTGGAACATAACCAATCCTCCGAAACGTTCCCGGTCAGTTTGCGAGATATGTCGGCGACGAAGAACATCCAGTCGGTGCGCGAGTCGCAGATTATTGTCTGGGATGAGGCCGGGGTCCGTTTGGCGGAATCAACTGCCGGTGTAGGAAATGAGGCAGTCGTGATCGGGATCCACAAATCGTATGCGCATCCCGGCGGCGTGTATGTCTATCGAATCACGTGGCGAGGAAAGTCCATTGTGTACGCGACGGATACAGAAGGCTACGTGGGCACCGATAAGCGTTTAGTCAAATTTGCCAAAGATACGGATGTGCTGATCCATGATGCACAATATTTGGATGAACACTATTGGGGCCAGCTCGAGGGCTTTCCATCCACTCAGGGATATGGACACTCGACTGTAAAAATGGCTTGTGAGGTGGCGTACGCTTCAGAGGCGGGACAGTTGGTCCTGTTCCATCATGATCCGTCCTACTCTGACGCGATGATCGCGGGCATGGAAGCTTCTGCAAAGACACAAATTAGTGAAACGCAGGCAGCCTATGAAGGACTTGAAATCCTGGTGCACAGCGAAAACAAAATATCAGAGCAGTATCAATCGCCCAATCTGCACACGAGGGATGTAAAATATGCAAACAATGACTGATATCAGGAAAGATGATACTCGCAACCTACTCGCTGACATTCAGCTCTTTGCCGGGCTGACACCCACGGAATTGGATTGGATCGCGCGGCGCGCCCATCGCCGCGTGTTCGAAGCCGGACGCAATGTAATGACCATCGAACAGCCTGGCGAAGCCGTGTATATTATTTTACATGGCACCGTGAAAATTCATATTGAACAGGGTGACCGCGAGGTGATCCTGTCTATTTTGGGCGCGGGTGATTTACTTGGTGAAATGAGTCTGATTGACAGTGTTGGGCGCTCCGCCAGTGCTGTTACTCTGGAAAGTTCATTGATGCTGTGGATGGACAAACTCACGTTCAGCTACATGCTCGAGAACTTCCCGCCTGTCGCGCGGAATCTCGTGAAGATACTATCTGCGCGCGTCAGACTCTCGGATCAATTGATTCAAGCCCTGGCAACCCTGGATGTGAACGGACGCGTGGCGCGTCAACTGCTGGCTTTCGCCGAGAAATATGGAAGAGAAAAAGACGGCGCGACCCAGATCCGTATTGTGTTGACTCAAAGTGATATCGCTGATCTGGTAGGTGCTTCACGCAAACGCGTGAACCAGACCATGGTCTTATTAAAAGAACAAGGATTCATCGATACAGATGCAGAGGGCAGGATTGCAATCAAGGATAATGAAGGACTAGCCAGATACTGTAGATGAACTCCAGAAGAAAGGGTCACGCA
This sequence comes from Anaerolineales bacterium, assembly GCA_035264425.1. Classification (GTDB taxonomy): domain Bacteria; phylum Chloroflexota; class Anaerolineae; order Anaerolineales; family Villigracilaceae; genus Defluviilinea. The sequence goes on along the minus strand of DATFQC010000210.1, from coordinate 2,448 downwards.
AGGATCTCATTCATGTTCATTCAACCAAATAAAACCAAAGCGAAACTCAAAGCCGGGCAGCCTGCTTTCGGCGTGATCGCCACAACCGACGACCCTCAACTCGCGGAACTCTTCGGCATTGCAGGGTTTGATTATTACATGCTGGATGCTGAACATGGCTTGATCGATCCGGTGCAGGCTGTCAATGTGATCCGTGCCTGTGAAAGCACAAATATGACTCCCATGGTGCGCATCGGACCGAAAGACCCAAAACTTGTTTTACAATATCTTGATGCGGGAATGATGGGGATCATGATGCCCGGGCTGGAAACTGTCGAGGAAGTAAAAATGCTGGTGGACGCCGTGAAATATGCCCCTCCCGGCAAACGCGGACTGGGGTTCTCACGAGCCTCAGGTCATATGCCATCAGCTGATTACATCAATTTTTCGAATGAACAGACAATGGTCATCATTCAATTCGAAGATAACAAACTTCTCAATATATTTCCTGCTCTATGCAGAGTCCAAGGGTTGGATGCATGCGTCATCGGTCCGCGCGACCTTTCCTTAAATATGGGATTCCTCGATGGGCCGAATCATCCCGAAGTGCAATCCACCATTGATAAGGCCATTCGCATCATGAAAGATACCGGGATCATCGCTGGTATCACTGCAGGCACCCGCTCTGACGCGGAGAATCAGATCGCGCGCGGCGCGACCATAATCCTTGCTGCGGCCCAATCGCTGGTTCTGGCAGGCTCAAAAAGTTTTTTACCCGAGGAATAACAGTCATAAAGATAGGTATAATCCCGGAATGTCACAATTCCGTTTTTATCATCCCATCGAAGTCCGCTACGGGGATTTGGATCCACAGGGGCATCTCAATAACGCAAAACATCTCACTTATTTTGAACAGGCACGCATTGAGTACTGGATTCAAATGGGTTTCTTTACAAAACACCAGTCATTTATGGAAATTGGTGTGATCGTGGCAGATGTCCACATCACCTATCTGGAGCCAGTCTATTTTGGGCAGAATATCAACGTTGGCGTTCGTGTGGCTAAACTAGGGACCAAATCCATGACATGGGACCAAAATATTATCGATGCAGATACAGGCAGGGAATTAGCCAGGGGAGAATTGATCATCGTGACGTACGATTACAAACAGGAAAAAACGATACCTATTCCGCAGGAGTGGCGGGAGAAAATCACTGCCTTTGAAGGCTTAAAAGTTTAATCGTTCGAGCTTATCAACTTGCCAGCATTTCAACAAAGAGGAGCATTTATGTCATTGCCAGCGATCAACCAAGAATATTTTGTCGACTTTCTCGTAAAGTTATTGAACGTCACTTCCCCTACAGGCTTTGCCGAACCTGCAATTGCGTTTGTAGAAAAGGAACTTTCGCAATTTAGCCAAATCCAACTGACACGCACGCGCAAAGGTGCGCTCGTTGCAAAATGGGAAGTGGAAAGCGATCGGGCCCCTGTCGCGTTGACCGCCCATGTAGATACACTCGGAGCCGTTGTAAAAGAGATCAAATCGAATGGGCGGCTCAAGTTGAGTCGTATTGGTGGCATTCAATGGCCCACTGTCGAGACAGAAGGCGTGTGGATCCTAACATCCAAAGGCGAAAAGATCCGCGGCTCGGTGTTAATCGATACAGCATCAGGACACGTTCATGGCGCGGCAGGCAGCGAAACTCCGCGTAATGACGAGCATATGGAAATCCGTTTAGATGCGCGCACATTATCCGAAAAGGAAACGCGCGAACTGGGAATCAATATTGGGGATTGTGTCGCGTTCGATCCGCGCGTCGAAGTGACAAACGGTTTCATCCGCTCGCGTTTTTTGGATGATAAGGCGTGTGTGGCAAATATCGTTGCCTCGATCAAGTCTCTAACGGACGCAGGGCAAAGTCCGGCGCGAACCGTTTATTTTCTCATATCCAATTATGAAGAGGTGGGTCACGGCGCCTCAACAGGCATCCCACCGAAAGTGGCGGAGTTGGTCACAGTGGATATGGCGGTGGTGGGCAAAGGCTAAGAATCAGACGAGTTCAACGCGACATTATGTATCAAAGATGGTGGAGGACCCTATCATTTTGGGCTTAACAATAAATTGCGCGCCCTCGCTGAGCAATACAACATCCCTTACAAGACCGATGTATATGTGTTCTATGGCTCAGATGGGGAGGCGTTCTGGCGCGCAGGCGGCGATGTGGAACTCGCACTGATCGGGCCCGGCATCGACGCGTCACATAATTACGAACGCGCCCATATGGACGGTCTCATCGCCACGACCAACTGGATCATGGCGTATTTGCTTTCAGGTTAACCATAGAGACGCGGAGAAAACAAAGAGAAAAAAACTCCGCAAATTCTGTGTCTCCGCGGTGAGGAAACATGAAATTTGATGCCGCGCTTCCGCCAACTGGATTAAAAGATATCCCTGCAATCGCGAAAGCC
>DATFQC010000209.1:0-4838 GCA_035264425.1 Anaerolineales bacterium | reverse complement strand
GGAGCTGAATGATATGGTTTACAAGGCCGGCGCGGCCGAAGAACATTTTGTTTCCTATGTCACCCCTGAAGATAAATTGGCAGGGTTCATTCGTCTATCGCTGCCCGGCCAAGACTCGCCGCCCATCGGCATGTCCGATTTGGAGGGTGCCGCATTGATCCGTGAAGTCCATGTGTATGGACAGTCCCTACCGGTCGGGGCAGAACAGCAGGGCGCTGCGCAACATGCCGGTTTGGGAACACGTATGCTTGAAAAAGCAGAGGCTATTGCAAAGGCACGCGGCTTCAAGCGAATGGCTGTCATTTCAGCAGTGGGAACCCGGGGATATTATCTTGAGCGTGGGTTTGAACGCGGAGAATTTTATCTCACGAAGTCCTTAACCTAAAGTAGCCTTGTGAAGGTCGGTTTCGAATGAGCGAATTTCCTGGAATGACCTTCGCAAGATTCCCTGATCGGTTGCCTACAAAACGAACATTTCTCTCCCTGTAGTGGATTAGAGTTATGTTAATCAATGAAGTGGGTGCTTGACTTACATCCATCGAGGTGTAACAATATTATCTTATGGACTATAAAGATTATTATAAAATCTTGGGTGTTGAGCGTAACGCCAGCGAGGATGATATCCGTAAAGCCTATCGAAAACTGGCGATGAAATATCATCCAGATCGCAACCCAAACGATAAAGAAGCCGAGGAACGTTTCAAGGAAATCAATGAGGCCTATCAGGTGCTCAGTGATGCAAAAAAACGTGGTCATTATGACCGGCTGGGGAGTGATTACTCGAACTGGCAACAACATGGCGCGCCGGGTGATTTCAACTGGGATCAATATGGAGGTGCTCCGGGCGGGGTACGAGTTGAATATGGTGATCTTGATGATCTCTTTGGCGGTGCGGGAGGCTTCTCGGATTTCTTCCGTACAATCTTTGGTCGGGGCGCCGAAGGGGTCGGAATGGGGACTCGTACACGCGAGCGTCAGCAGCCGCAGGGATATCAGCAGGACCTAACCATTACACTAGAAGAAGCGTATAAGGGAACCACCCGTTTGCTTCAAAGCGATGGCAAGCAAAAACAAGTTCGTATCCCGGCCGGCGTACGCACAGGTTCTAAAGTGCGGGTGGCCGGCGCGGGTCCAAATGGACTTGATCTCTATCTGATTGTTGAAGTAAAAGATGACCAGCGTTTTGAACGTCGCGGCAATGATTTGCATACGGCAACCACTGTCGATATTTTCACAGCCATGCTTGGGGGCGAAGCTGAGGTGGAAACACTGAGTGGAAAAATCAAACTCAATATTCCGGCTGGCACACAACCGGAGCAGGTTTTCCGTCTGGCAGGTCGAGGCATGCCGAGTCTAAAGAATGCCAGTGAAAAAGGCGATCTCTACGTCCGCCTCAAGGTTCAAATTCCCAAATATCTTTCTCCCAAGCAACGGGAGTTGTTGGAAGAAGCTTCACGGATTAAATTTTAGGAAGGAACAAATGAAACGTGTATTATTTGCAATATCCCTTTTAATGATTTCGATGCTTGCCTGCCAGATGACGGGGTTTTCGAATGGCCCCCAACCCACTCCTGTCCTACACACCCAATCCACGGCTCCCGTTCTGCCGACCCCCGCTGACCCTTCAGAAATGGGGACCACGCTTGAAGCACTCTATCAACAAGTGCTCCCAGGGGTAGTTGCCATCCAGACCGGCTCGAGCCTGGGCTCAGGTTTTGTGTTTGATGGCGAAGGCCATGTAGTGACCAATCAGCATGTCGTGGAAGGCAGCAGCGAAGTAGAAGTAGATTTCTCCTCGGGGTTCAAAGCACATGGCACTGTGATCGGTACGGATACCGATGCCGACTTAGCCGTCATCCAGGTGAAGGCACCTGCTGACCAGATCCACCCGCTGGCGATTGGCGATTCAAGTACCCTGAATGTTGGGGAACAGGTTGTAGCTATTGGGAACCCCTTTGGCCTAAGCGGCACCATGACGTTGGGCATTGTCTCTGCGTTGGGACGAACTCAATTTTCTCAAGCTTCCCCAGAGGGGAATGGCTTTTTCAGCACCGCGGATATTATCCAGACTGATGCAGCAATCAACCCGGGCAATTCAGGCGGTCCTCTCTTTAATTTGAACGGCGAAGTGGTAGGCATTAACCAATCCATCCGCACAGAAACGTTTAATAATACAACCGGCAATGCTGTCAATTCAGGTGTTGGTTTTTCCATCTCAATCAATCTCGTCAAGCGAGTTGTGCCCTTTTTGATCAGCGATGGGAAGTATGAATATCCATATCTGGGCCTCTCTTCCACAAGTGAATTAACCCTGGCACAAATGGAAGCGCTTGGCCTGAATACGTTTACTGGTGCCTATGTGCTCAGCGTGACACCTGGAGGCCCCGCAGATAAAGCTGGCATCCAGCCAGGCAGTCAGGACTCCAACGATCCCAATTTGAAGGCTGGCGGAGATATCATTACAGGCGTCGATGGACATCCAGTCGCTACCTTCGATCAATTGTTGAGTTATCTTGTCACAAACAAATCCCCGGGTGACAGTATCGTGATCACCGTCTTACGTGGAGGTCAGTCCACCGATGTGACTGTCACACTAGGCAAGCGTCCTTAAACCGATTGGGCGGCACCAGGGTGCCGCCCAATTTATTTCTAGCCAAATCTTTCCTCCCGCCAGACATCTGCACGGTTGTGATAACCAGCCTGTTCCCAAAATCCACGACGATCGCGCGGCATAAATTCAAGGGCCCGCAGCCATTTTGCGCCTTTCCAAAAATAAGGCGTCTCCAGTTTCTTTTGGCTGGGAATTAATCCTACCACGCCGCGCAAGGGATATCCATGATCTGGCGAAATGGGCTCGCCGTTGAAGTGAGTAGCCATCAAAAAATTATCCTGCAAAACAACTTCGAGCGGAAGGTTGACAGTAAACCCGTATTCAGCGTGTTGCATCACGTGCGTGGCACCTGGCTTGATTTTGAAAAGACCGTTCTCCACCATGGTTTTGACGGAAACTCCCTCCCACTCAGTATCGAACTTGCTCCAGCGCGTGACACAATGAATGTCCATGTGAAGTTTGGTGCGAGGCAGCTGATTGAACTGATCCCACGTCCAGCTTTTTTCCTCTTCCACTTCGCCCCAGACTCGGAACGTCCAGGTCGCAGGATTAAAATGTGGCACGGGACCATAATGCAGTACCGGAAACTTAAGGGTCAGTGACTGTCCTGGTGGAAGACGACCCTCACTGCGAACACGGGCCTCCTCCTTTCGGCGATCGGGACTCTCAAATAGCGAAAACATAATAATCTCCTATCAAAATTATATCAATAACTGCACAAATAGACTCCTGATATGGACTATTTGTTACATTCGTCCGATAATAGATGGATTAGAAGAAACTTTCGTAACTGTAAAGCTTGGCCCTGTAACCTTTGTTTCAAAGCAAAACCCTATCCTGCAAAAAGGTTTATAATTAGATAAAACTCAGAAAACGGACTCATTTTTTCCATGCTATTTTGTAACTCTTTTGCGTCTATCTACGTCTTGTTTCATATAGAGCAAAAAAGCAGAAGTGAGACTCGATGAAAGAGGGAGTTTCTCTATTGAAAGCTGCTCAGAAACTTGACGAAGAAGCCCTCACAGCTATCTTCGATCAATTTGCGCCTGCTATTTATAAGTACACATTGCGATTGTGCCGCGATTCTATTGTGGCCGATAACATTGTGGGCGATGTGTTTGCTCAACTACTAGAACAGTTCGGGGCTGGTAAGGGCCCGCGTACGAATCTGCGCTCCTACCTGTACCAGACTGCGTACCATCTGGTTGTTGACCGCTCCCGCGACAACCAACACACCGCGCCCCTGGAAGTCGCAATGGGCACTTATGAAAGTGGACAATTTGCGCCAACGCAATCGCAGATTGAAGAACGAGTAATGATGGAAGCGTTGATTTCGGCCATGAATACGGAGCTCACTGAAGATCAGCGCCACGTGATTATCCTGCGTTTTCTCGAAGATTTCAGTCTTAAGGAAACTGCTGATATCATCGGCAAGGAAGTCAACAATATCAAAGTGATTCAGAATCGTGGGATTGCCAAATTAAGAAAGGCAATGGGGCTCCAGCTTGAAGAAGATTGGTAGAGGATTATGGGATTTGACGCCCAGGACAAGGAAATTGTCCGATTATTGACGAAGCTAAAACACACCGACAGGAAATACCCGTCGGATTTATTCGCTGCGCGCCGTCAGGGTTACCTGAGGCAAATGGGGGAAATAGGCTTGGGCATTGGCGCAGGTGCAGGCATCAAAAATTTAGCAAAGGGCGGAAAAGTTCCAGTTCTATCTTCAGCAACCAGCACAGTCTTGGAATCTGCTCTCATGGTAGCCATTGTTGCTGAAACCGGCACGGTAGCATACTTTTACCGCGATAAATTGGCAGACCTTTTCCAAACCATCACAAAACAAGTCAACGGGCAGGAAATCACTCCACCGCCTGTTCATACAGAACTGGCGATTCAGGGGATCACTCCTTCACCGGCTGTGACGGCAACACTACCTTCCTCCACATTATCAGCCAGCCCAACCGGTACTGAATTAACCAGCACTCCACCCCCCGGCGCTGTCGAAGATACCACTATTAGCACTAACTCAACTCCGGCTCCCAATGGAAATAGCGGTAATCATTACGGTCAGACACCTAGACCTGAGAGAACAAAAGACCCAAAGGCTAATAACGACCAGCCTGCGAAAGATAATTCCAAACCGACGAAAACAAAATAAAACAAAGAACAGACCTCCTGATAACAGGAGGTCTGTTCTTTGTTTAAAAGGTTGTCCTATTTCTTA
>DATFQC010000208.1:0-5575 GCA_035264425.1 Anaerolineales bacterium | reverse complement strand
GGTCGACAACTCCAATGATAAGCATAGGGTCGACCCAGCCACTGTCTTCGATGAACGAATCTGCATCATCCAGGATGATGAGCCTGCCTCCGTTCCGAACCGCATCCACGGCCGTCTGAGCGATTCGTTCAAGGGCCTGTGCCGTTGTTTCATCCGGGAATGTCACAGTTTGAATGGTGGTCGTTTGTTCTTTGAGGAATTGCTGCGCTAGACTCTCCAAAGTGATAGCACCCGTTTTCTGTGCAATCTGTTCAAAGAGCTCTTTCCTTTTGAAGGAAGATTTCGAATCATCCAACAGGATGGGAGAGTCAAAAGCAAATGTGGTTTCCTGTGCCAGTTCACCGGGAATCAAAGGAGGGCGAGTTCCGATGAGTGTTTGTGTAGAGAAATGTTCAACTTCGCGCTCGCGGTCAATGGCGGGATTGGTGACAACAGCCACAGCTTCCTTGAAGTAATCTGAAATATTCTGGCGTTCCTTGGAAAGAGCCGCCAGCGGACCATCAAATCCAAGGGAACTGATCGGATCGTTCCCGTTCTTCGCCAGTTCTTGAACCCATTCGCGGTCTTCGCGTCCCCAGCCAAAGGCGGACATGCGGTTATCCAGATTGATTTTGGCCGAGGGATGTGTGAGTGCAGATGACTCATCACCTGGCGAGAACGATTGCACCGAATTAGGTTTGACCGACGGAAGAGCGAGACGTCGGTTGATCGTCTCCAGGGAACCGAAGCGGCGCAGCGTCAATTTGAGCATCCGTTGTTGAATGGCAGGATAATCCAGGACTTCAACAGCCTGCCCCCGTCGGACACGGATGCGCATCTTTTCCCCGGGCGAGAGTGGAACTGGATCAATCCTCATGGTATCGAGATGATAGACTCCCTTTTCTGAGGAGAAGAAATATTCCTTTTCGGTGTCGCCAAACCAGAGCGGACGCAGACCGAGCGCATCCACGCTGAATACACATTCATCGCCGAACCGTGAAATGATTCCAGCCGGACCCTGTGCGAACGGACCAAACGCCTGACGATAATATTTGTAGATGGCTTGTAACTCGGGCGAAAGTTTTTCGACTTCGCTCAGGATAGGCGGGAAAGCAATTTCCATGGCCTCGGCCAACGTAAAGTGATAGCGATGAATCAGCGATGCCAATAGGCGATCCAGATCCTGCGAGTCGCTACCTCCATCCACCAATTCCATACCTAGCATCTGCGCCTGCTCACGGAGACGGGCGATCGTGTTGATCTCACCGTTATGGCCGAGCAGGCTGAAGGGCTGCACGCGTTCAAAGCTTGTGGCGGTATTGGTGGAATAACGCGCATGACCGATCGTTATCGCTGTTGTGAAATCAGGATTACGAAGCTCGGGATAATACTGGTAAAGAGTCTCAATAGAACCACGCACTTTGTAGACGACGACATAGCTTGAGAGGGATGCCACGCTGATCTTCGTTTCCTTTTCGATCTTGAGAGCCAGGTCGAAGAGGGTTCGCTCCACGTTTTCGAGAGGTCCATTGCGAACTAAACCGGCAATCTGCCAAAGATGGGGTGCCTGCATGCGCGCCATCTTTCCCAGTGCTTGTGGGCGGGTTTGGATTGGACGTTCGAGCAATACATCGATGCCGCTATCTTTGAGCAGATTGATGACTGTGTTTTCTGTCCCGAAATCGGTATTTGTATTTGGGATCATCAAGTGGCCTACGAAGAAGCGACGGTCCTCGGCCAGCCAGCCTGGCTTGCCCTCCTGCTCCAGGGCCTGGGCCCATAACAGGCGTGGGATATCGGTGAGGACGCCACAACCATCGCCTTCTCCATTCACCTCGCCACTGCGATGACCCATAATGCTTAATGCAGCCAGGGCACGTTTGAGGTTACCATGCGTAGCTGCGCCGTTCTTGCGAATGGATGCAACCAGAGCACAGGCATCGCGTTCCTCCAGCCATGTGTTTATATCCGGGGTTGTGAGCCAATTGGATAGACGTGGTTGCAAGGCAGGTATTTCCTGATGATCAGAATCGGAAGATGTTTTCTTCTTGGGCATGGGTCACCTCAATGGGGACAATATAGATAAATTCTTTAAATCATATAGCACCTGACCAAAATTACTACTACCTATATGGGTAATCATTGGTCAAATCTATTTATCCAAACGGGTAATACAAAAAGATTGACATATTTTTCGTGCATAGTAAAATTCTGCCCAATGTCTATCCATTCTGTTTTTCGCCTTGAGGCCAAAGCCAAGCGCAAGCCCAACCTGCAACTCCCGTTGTCGGATTTGGGCCTGTTTTGGTTAAGCAAGCACTAGCTGTAGACTGAATGTAGTTCTGTCCACCTGTTCATCCAAACGCTCTCCCACACCGGAGGGCGTTTTTTGTTTACAAAAAGGAGTTCACATGATTCGAATCGGATTTTTATATACGCGCTTGCGCGTGGAAGAAAAATATTTGCTGGAAGAATTGCAGAAATATAGTGATGTGGAAATTGTTCGCATCAATGACAGTGAATCTTTCTTCGATATACATCAAGTAGCGAAGCCTGTAGATATTCTCTTTGAACGTTCGATTTCTTACTCACGCGGACTGTATATCTCACGCCTCTTTGAAGCACAGGGAGTTCCGGTGGTAAATTCGTCTCAGGTGGCCGAAAGATGCGGCGACAAATATGTCACCAGTCAGATTCTTGCGCAGAATGGTATCCCAACTCCACGTGTGTTCATGGCGTTTGATGAAGACTCGGCTTTGCAGGCGATTGAGGCCATGGGCTACCCCTGCGTGCTAAAGCCAGTCATCGGGTCGTGGGGACGTCTGTTGGCGAAAGTAGAAAATCGTGAGATGGCTGAGACATTAATCGAGCATAAAGCTACCCTGGGAGTCAACCATCAAGTCTTTTATATTCAGGAATATATTAATAAGCCCGGACGTGACATCCGCGCGTTTGTGGTGGGCGATGAAACGATTTGTGCGATTTATCGCTCCTCCGAAAACTGGATTACGAACACCGCTCGAGGAGGCGTTGCCACGAATTGTCCGGTCACGGACGAAATCGCAGAATTATGTCAGCGCGCCGCGCACGCTATGGGTGGTGGTTTGCTGGCGCTCGATTTATTTGAAACAGAGCATGGGTTGACGGTCAACGAGATCAATCACACAATGGAATTCAGGAATAGCATTGTGACCACCGGTGTGAACATTCCACAAAAAATGATCGGCTATGTGGTTGCACAAGTGGCGATACCCCAGTCTTGATAAAAATTCTTTGAATAATTGTATTGACAAATCAGTCAATGTCGATATAATCACGCCAATTAAAACCTGATGATGACTGTTGTAATGCTCTGCACCTGTATGGCCTGCTTGTGTATGTGTTGTCTCCCAACACAGAGAGCTGTTCAACACGCCATGCCAGGCTACCACTAGATATAGATAAAAACAAACCGGTGAACAGTTCTTCCAACAAGCGAAGAGTTCACCGGTAATTTTATAGAAGTCCGGGAACCTCCCGGGCTTTTTTTGTTATCCATTACAGAGAGGTGACTTTATGAAGGCTAGTAACAGCTTATGGCGTGAACAACCAATTGAGAGTCCCTTCCCGGAACTCGTCCGGGAAATCGAAATCTATGAGACAGAGATCCAATTGCGTAAACAAGGCAAGATGGATGAGAAATTATTTGCAGAAACCCGTTTGCGCCGAGGTGCCTATGGTCAGCGCTATGATAACGGTCAGCGTTGGGATGGGAAGGAGACTCAAACTCCTCCATTCCCATCCAACGCGGTAGGATTGACAAAAGGCGTCAATACGGTTTGGGATGCGCCGGGCATGCAGCGTATCAAAGTTCCCTTCGGAGGAATGAATCCTGAACAATTGGAAGTGATGGCTGAACTGGCAGAGGAGTATTCCGATGGCATTGCGCATGTCACAACCCGTCAGGATTTTCAACTGCACTTTGTGCATGTTGACGATACACCCGCTTTAATGCTACGTCTGGCGGCTGTCGGGATTACAACACGTGAGGCCTGTGGTAACTCTGTTCGGAATGTGACAGCCTGTCCATTGTCTGGCGTCTGTTCCACAGAGTCTTTTGATGTCACACCCTATGCAAAAGGGCTTGCCCATTTTCTTTTGGGTCACCCGGACGTCCAGGATTTTGGTCGCAAGTTTAAGGTGGCGTTCTCTGGTTGTAGGGGCGAAGCCTGTGGGCTTGTCAACATGCACGATATGGGTGTGATCGCGGTCAAGAGGATCGAAAACGGCGTCGAGAAGCGCGGCTTCGAGTTATACGTCGGCGGGGGACTGGGTACCGTTCCACATCAAGCCAAGTTGTTCGAGGCATTCCTGCCGGAAGAAGAATTACTGCCGACCGCACAAGCGATTTCCCGTGTCTTTGCCCGGCTCGGGGAAAAGAAGAATCGTAATCGGGCTCGCATCAAATTTTTAGTGGCACAATTGGGTATCGAAGAGTTCAAGCGTCTTGTGCTCGAGGAACGTGCCACACTGCAACCAGACCCGCGCTGGACAGCTTATTTATCCGAGATCCACGAACTGGATGAAAAGCCGCTCCATCCCGCGCAGCCGTTAATAGACACTCTGCAAACGGCTTCCTTTCAACGCTGGTACAAGACCAATATCTTCCGCCAGAAGCAGCAGGGTTATGTGACCGCTACGATCACCCTGCCCCTGGGCGATATCACTGCCGACCAGCTGCGCGCAGTGGCAGATATTTCGCGCCGCTTCACAAACGGAACGATCCGTACCACCGTCGATCAGAACATTGTCCTGCGCTGGATCAGCGAAGCGGATCTACCCGAAGCACATGCTGCACTGGAAGCCATTGGACTCGGCCAACCGGGCGCCGGAACAATTGTTGATATTACATCCTGCCCGGGCACCGATACCTGCAAGCTTGGTATTTCCGCTTCGCGCGGACTGGCTGGCGAACTACGCCAGAGACTCGCTGAGAAAAGTCATACCATGGATGAAGCCATCCAAAACCTTCATATCAAAGTCAGTGGTTGTTTCAACTCATGTGGCCAGCATCATGTGGCAGATCTTGGTTTTTATGGGGTGAGTCGTCACTCTGGGAATTACACCGTGCCGCATTTCCAGGTGGTGTTGGGTGGTGAGTGGACTCACAATGCCGGTTCATATGGGTTGGCCATGGGGGCTGTTCCGGCGAAACGCATCCCCGAAGTGGTGGAGCGACTCACAGGTCGCTACGTGAGCGAGCGCGAGAAGAACGAATCCTTTAAGACGTTCATTCAGCGCATTGGCAAAGTCCAGGTCAAGAATATGTTGGATGACCTGACCAGGATCCCGGCGCATGAAGAAGATCCCACTCTTTATACAGACTGGGGAGATAACCGCGAGTTCACCATCGGTGATATTGGGATTGGGGAATGTGCTGGCGAGGTGGTATCGCACGCCGAGTTTGGTCTGGCAGCCGCAGAGCGACAAGTGTTTGAAGCACAGGTATTCCTGGATGAGAATGCTTATCAAAAAGCGGGCGAGACAGCCTATGCATCCATGTACCAGGCAGCCAAGACTCTGGTTGAGGAACAGTTCTTCAATGTTCCAAATGACC
>DATFQC010000207.1:0-6486 GCA_035264425.1 Anaerolineales bacterium | reverse complement strand
GGCTTCCCGTGATCGTTGCACAGGGAGATGGCACGCAGGACGACCTGGTCCGAAAGGAAAACGGATGGCAGATCCCGCCCCCCACGGGTAATTTTGAGGCGCTGCTCGCCACCATGAAAGACGCGCTATCCGATGTAGCGCGTCTGAGAAGAATGGGGGAAGAGTCGTATCGAATTGTGAAGGAGGAAATCAATATTGAGAAAATGGTGGAGACATTTGTGGGGGTATTGAATCGGCTAACTGGCAAATGAATTCACTGCCTCATCCATGCTGCTGTAAATCAGTATATTCTGTAGAAAGCCTGCAATATTCAGGATATAGTAAACATCCGGGTTGGGGCAAACCAGTTTGAAATAAGGTGACTTATAGGGCTCTGCGCCATGCTGGCGTATGACTGTCACATCGCTTTGCGGTGTGAGCAAATTGAAAATGTTGTGAATGGCACGCAGCCCGGCGCTGGTGAGGACTTCCAAACCAGATAAATCAAGCAGGATGTGCGTGGAACCATCTTCATACGCCTGGCGGGCGCGGTCAATTAATTGCTGTTCGGTATTGCCATGAAGATGACCGCTCAAATGCAAAATTGTCACGGAGACTGCTCCCTGAATTTGGGAGGCAGTGATACTTAATTCACTCATATGGATAACTCCTTGGACACTCTTACTATACGATTTTCAAGAGGGAAAAGCAAGTAGGGTATGGATTAAGTGTCATACTGGATGTTCATAAACAGGTCAGCCTTACTTCCGTTCGACGTTCACCCACATCTGCTCACCGTTGCTGGTGATCTCGATCCAGCCGTTTTGATCGGTGCGCAGTAACTCATAATCCTTTACAGATTCCAGCACCGAGCTGTCTGGCATGCCATTTTGATCGGCAGCATCTACACTTAATTCAACAATCTCCGGATTCAAATTCGCGATCCACTCAGGTGGATTGGAGGCCTCATACCCGGCGTCTGCCAACGAGAGCACGCTGACCGGCCCGATCTTTGCGCCGTTGCGTAATTCATCCAGTGCTTCAAAACTCATTCCAATTGGCAGCAATGCCCGAAAGTTTTTCCACTCCACTAATAATATCGCTCCGCGTGGTCCTGTAGTTACCACCTTGATGGTTGCACCATCCCCCAAATCCAGGGTCTGTTCTGATTCAGCGTTAATCACCTGAAAGTCTTGTAACGATAAGTATTCATTTAATACACGCGCTGAGAACGAAGCCTGTGTATTTCCGCTCCACAAGACTGCATTCGGAGGATAACGCTCAATCACACGCGGGAGTGCCGCGACATCATCTTCCTCGGTCCCTGCCACGATAAGCCAATCTAATTTGCGATTGAACGCGGGCAGGCGTCTGCCCAATTCATCGGAAAGGGTCGTGACGCTCGGTCCGCCGTTGATCAGCACATGTTTGCCTGAGGGTGTCTCGATCAGCACGGCATCCGCAGAGCCAACATCCAGAAAGGTGATATGCAGGAGTCGATCCGGAATGGCCAGCGCGGCGCGCCAGATGAGCAACAAAGCCAGGAGCAGGATGACCAGTCCGGTCCCCGCGGGGACTTTGAATTGATCCCGTTTCATCAATTGGAACCACTCCTTCAAACGCTCTGCGCCAAACGTCACCGAAAGGAGCACACCGTAGGCTACGATCACAAACCAGATAGACAGCTTCCCCAGGAAAAGAGTCCCATGCGGTACGCGGTCAAACAATTCCACCATGCGGATGGTGTATACAACAAAGGGCCATGCCACCCAGGCCGCAACCTGACCCAGTGGCAACCAGATGAAACTGAGCAGTACGGCAAACCCCCCAAGGATCATGACCGCGGGTTGAGGAGGCAAGATAAACGGATTGGCAATAAACGAAACCAGGGATAAACGCTGGAAGTGATACGCCATGATCGGAATAGTTGTCACCTGCGCGGCCAGGGTCAGGAGAACGAATTCTGAAAAAAGTTTCGCCGACCTTTCGGCCGCCGAGGCCGGAAAATACTTGGTGATGATTCTATTCGCAAATTGCGAAAATGGGTCTGCATAGAGAATGAGACCCAGGGTTGCAAAGAATGAAAGCTGGAAACCAACGTCCCAAATATAAAGCGGATTCCACAGGCACATCAATAACGCGACGGCAAGCAGTGTATTTAACGCAAACTGTCTGCGGCCTACTTGTTTCGCAAACAAAGCCAGACTGCCCATGAGCGCTGCCCGGACGACAGTCGCATCTGCCCCCACGAGGATTGTATAAAAAGCAATCCCGATCACCGCCAGTAAAGCGCCCCGACGCGGCCCCAGGAACTTACTAAAAAACGTGACGAACAATCCTGCGATGATACTGATATTGAATCCAGAAATTGCAATGATATGGGCGGTACCTGTATCCTTGAAAGCCTGCTGCAGGTCATTGGTGAGACCCGTATCCACACCCAGTAAGATCCCTGCCATTAAAGACGACTCAGGGTCTGGAAACAAACGATAAATGTTGCTTAACGCTTTCTCTTTGAGTGCGTACAATGCCCTTGAAAATAGATTTCCTCCACGGCCCGGAAGGATAGTTACTTCTGCGGTGGGCATATACGAGTGGATATGTTGTGCAGCCAAATAATCACGATAGGAAAAATCCTCGTTCTCCGGCGGAGTCTTCAACTTGCCGCGCAGGCGCAGAATGTCTCCATAATGAAAAACCTGATTATTTGAAACACGCGCCAGTAATAGTCCGCTGACTGGCAGCTCGCGATCACCGGTATCCACTCCACTGACCTTCAAGCGCAGATTCGTGTAATTGTCGCGATAATCAGGAGGCTCAACCAGCATGCCTGTGATGACCAGATCGTAGTCACGGTCGTTGTAAAAGGCGATATGGAAAGCGTTGAACCTTGGAACAGAAATTTGATAGCGCGCTGCGCCCAGACAAAGGGCGCACAGCAGAACAAAAGCGAATGGATGAAGAGGAAAGGAGGCAGGTAAACGAGGGGCAAGTACTTGGGAAAAAAAGAGAAGAACAATGGCGAAAACTGTGAGTGAAATCCAGACCCAAATAGAAAGCGCAACAAGGCTTGCTAAAACAATTCCCCCAAGGAAAGCAAGCGAAAACCACATCAACGGAAGCCGTGTAGTCAACCGATCTTGTATGCGATTCGATGCGGGAGTATTTGCCGCCTGCATAGGTGGCTTTCATCATAGCATAGAATTACAGGGGTAGGATACAATTTCCTTCATACCCCGATGGTTGAGCAGTGGCGCCAAGGCGCCACGTATCGAAACCACCTGTAACCAGGAAACCTTAAGTTTGAATCAAATGGGTGGTTTCGATACACCCCCAAAAGCGCATGGGGCTACTCAACCACCAAACACTCTTGATATTTTATGTCTCAACCGAAACTCATCCTTATCACTGGTGCAACAGGCTATGTTGGCGGACGGCTGGTGCCGCGCCTGCTCGAAGCAGGGTACCGCGTCCGTTGCCTCGTCCGTGACCCCAACCGCCTGCAGGGACGTCCCTGGCTGAAGCGCGTGGAAGTGGTCAGCGGGGATGCACTCGTGACAGACACACTGACCAAAGCTATGAAAGATGTTTCGGTTGCCT
This sequence comes from Anaerolineales bacterium, assembly GCA_035264425.1. Lineage (GTDB taxonomy): Bacteria > Chloroflexota > Anaerolineae > Anaerolineales > Villigracilaceae > Defluviilinea. The sequence goes on along the minus strand of DATFQC010000207.1, from coordinate 2,907 downwards.
ATTACCTTATCCACGGGAAGCAGGGTGGACAGACCAGCGCCAACCGCGACCTGGATGTGGCACGCAATTTCGCCGAGGCCGCGGCTAAGGCAAAGATCGAACGCATTATTTATCTGGGCGAACTCGTTGACCCAACCACGAATCTTTCTCCTTATCTGCGCGCCCGCCACGAAACGGGATATGTGCTGCGTTACAGCAGCGTTCCCGTTACAGAATTTCGGGCCGGCATGATTGTCGGTTCCGGCTCGGCCTTGTTCGAAATGATCCGCTATCTGACCGAACGCGAGCCTTTTTTAGTTTGCCCCGCCTGGTTTTTCTCGCAGGCCCAGCCGATTGCCATCCGGGATGTGCTTTCCTATCTTATTGAAGCGCTTCAGACTCCTGAAAGCGTTGGGAAAATGATCGAGATCGGCGGATCAACTCGGCTCACGTACGCTGACATGTTGCTCGATTATGCCAGGGAACGCGGGCTCAAACGCGTCCTCATCCGCACACCGTTTTATGCGCCGCGTCTTTCTGCATATTGGGTGCATATGCTGACGCCTATCCATTGGCGCGTGGTGTTGCCGCTCATTGAAGGGTTGCGCGCTCGGCTGATCGTCCGCGATGAAACCGCCAAAAAACTATTTCCACAGATTGAGCCGATCGATTTTCAAACGGCTGTGCACCTCGCGCTCGGTCGCATCCAAAGAGATAACGTGGAAACCAGCTGGTCTGATGCGCTGGTTACTGTGGCGGGAGATGTCAAACCTTATCAGCTCACTGTTGAAGAAGGCATGTTCATTGAAACGCGGCAGAAACTGCTTACTCTTTCGCCGCAGGATGTCTTTCGATCCTATACAGGTATCGGCGGCGAGCGTGGCTGGCTCTACATGGATTGGGCCTGGGGCATGCGCGGCTGGCTGGATAAAGCTGTGGGTGGCGTGGGCCTGCGACGCGGGCGTCGTCATCCCGACGAAATCCGCGCGGGAGAGTCGCTTGATTTTTGGCGCGTCGAAGAAGTGGAAAAAAATCGTCTTTTGCGCTTGCGCGCAGAAATGAAATTACCCGGTAAAGCGTGGCTGCAATTCGACTCGCAGCCGCAGGATGGAAAAACGCTATTGACCGTGACGGCTTATTTTGCGCCACACGGATTATTTGGTTTCCTGTACTGGTACGCGATGTGGCCCTTTCATAAATTTATTTTTGATGGACTGGCCCGCCAGGTTGCTTCACGCGCCCGTGTGTTAGCTCATGCGTATTGATAAACTAATTCTGGTGACTGGCTCAACAGGCTATATTGCCAGCCGCCTCATCCCCAGATTATTAGAGGCGGGCTACCGGGTACGCTGCCTGGCCCGCAACCCGCTCCGACTCAAGGGTCGCAGCTGGTCACGGGATGTAGAAGTTGTCCAGGGAGATGTCACAGTTCCTTCCACACTTCACGCCGCGCTGGAGGGCGTCCACACGGCCTATTATCTAATCCATAACATGACCCACGGACATGGATATACTGCCCTCGAGCTGGATAGTGCGCGGGCATTTGTCTCTGCTGCTGAGGCAGCAGGAGTTGAACATATCATTTATCTGGGTGGGCTGGCGGATCCTGAACAACACATTGCTCCTCATATGCGTTCCCGCATCGAGACGGGACGCGTGTTAAGAGAAGGGACGGTCCCTGTAACCGAATTTCGAGCAGGGGTCATTGCAGGCTCGGGCAGCATTTCTTTTGAGATGATCCGTTTTATGACCGAATTGTTTCCCATCGTGCCGGGCCCATTATGGATGAGGAACAGATCCCAGCCAATTGCCATCCAAAATGTGATTGATTATCTCTTCGCCGCACTGACGAATCCCAACGGACGGGGCGGCGTCTTTGAGATCGGCGGTCCCGAAACTGCCCGGTACGGCGATCTTATGCTGCGCTACGCTCGTATCCGCGGACTCCGACGCAGGACGTTCCTGCTGCCCGGGCTCCCTCTTTGGTTCATGGCGTTTGGTGTGGGGCTAATGACGCCCGTACCCTATCCTATTGCGTACGCGTTGATCGGTGGTTTGTCTTCAGATAGTGTGGTTAAACACCCTCAAGCCTTGGAGATATTTCCCGAGGTCAAGTTAATTGACTTTGATACCGCGGCCAAACAGGCTCTTGAAAAGACACATCCGTCCCACATCGAGCGCATTTGGGACGATGAAAGAAAAGTACCAAAATCCATCAAACACGAAGGTTGCTTTATCGATCACCGCGAAGTGGCTGTTAATGCCACGCCTGAAAAAGTGTTCAACACGATAAAACAATTTGCAGACCGATCAAACTGGCTCACAGAAGCAGATCAGTCGCACATGCGAGTCGTTGTCTGTGTGAAAAAACAAGCTGTTGGTTCGCAATGGATGGAATGGCGCGTAATTCCAGGCCAGGCTGACAGCGTGAGCTACCTGTCACAAACCGTATTCTTCTGTCCACATGGCTTGCCTGGATTTTTGTACAGATATCTTCTGTATCCATTCCACTTAATAAACATTCGCGGTTTAATCCAATCCATTGCCAGGCAAAGCGAAACTCCATGAAGCGTACTCTTGTTTTTCTAGCCTCTCTTATTCTTCTCATTGCAATGTTTATGATTGCGCTGTATGTTCCCAATTCGCTTCCTGTGAATTCTGATTTTAGCGCCATCTACAATACAGATCTGGCTCTCGTCAACCGTATTCCCATTTATGATCTCCCAAACGTGGAAGTGCTTGCCCAGCAGCACTCAGGGATTCCGGCGCAGAATTTCTTTTTGGCGCGGTTCCCTTATCCGCCCTGGTATGCGTTGAGCACGTTTTATCTGGGCCTCATGCCTGCGAGAGCAGCCGCCACCTTATGGTTTGAACTCAATCTCGTGATGCTATTCCTCTCTATTTGGTTCCTCACGGATGGCTGGTCAG
>DATFQC010000206.1:0-3668 GCA_035264425.1 Anaerolineales bacterium | reverse complement strand
TAACACTGACATGCGGAAGTCGCCCTCGATCAGCGAAACACTGGACTGGGCGAACGCGCTGGTCGCGCTCAATGCCAAAAACCTGGACAAGCAGACCCTGGAAGATACGTTATCTGTGCTTGTTAAGCACGAAGCGGATCTGCAAAAGGCCAGGAGGCAATTTATTGCCCCCCCACCCGGGCGAGGGAAACCTGACGAGTTCGGAAGGTTCTCCGGAAATTAAGTTTTATAAAAAATTCGTCAACTCTGAATTCCAACCATAGAGGTAGCAGAGATGACAGAACCCAAACGCGCAACGTCCATCTTCGAACTGGAAGCAATCTTGAGGTTGAGGTTGAATTTGATGAAATCTGAACTGAGGAGACCACACCCAAAATCGGGTTGAATCCTAGGATGTTCTTGTCAACTTGATATAAGGATTTAGAACTATGGAATCTCGTATCCTACAATTAATTTCAGCCCTGCGGGCAAGCGGCGTACGTGTTTCGCTGGCTGAATCTGCAGAAGCCTTCTCTGCAGTGGATCTGATGGGGATACAACACCGCGAACATTTCCGTTTATCACTGCGTACCACGTTGATTAAAGATGTACGTGATCTCCCCATTTTTGATAAATTGTTCCCGCTTTTCTTTGGGAACGGTGAGCAACCCATGATGGGAGGCAATCCAACGGATGATATGACCCCCGAAGAGGCACAAATGCTGGCCGACGCATTACGTCAGTTCGCGCAGAGCTTACGTCAGCGCATGCAACGGCTGATGAACGGCGAGCAGCTCTCCAAAGAAGAACTGGAACAACTGGGTCAAATGGTGGGTTTGAATCAAATGGACGATCTTCGTTATCAGGAGTGGATGGCACAACGAATGATGCGCGCACTGGCATTCCCGGAAGTCCGTGAAGCGCTGCGCGAGTTAATGGAACAGCTCCAGCAAATGGGCATGAGCAAAGAGCGCCTTGAAGAAATCCGTGAGCAGATCCAGCAAAACATGCAAGGGCTAGAACAACAGATCAAACAGTTCGCGGGCGAGCGGATCGCTGAAAATCTGAGTGAGCAACCACCCTCCGAAAGCATGGATAATTTAATGAACCGCCCATTCCAGGCGCTTTCGGATGATGAGAAGAAAATTCTTCAGCGCGAGGTGAAACGTCTGGCGGCCACGCTAAAAACCCGGATTGCCTTACGACAAAAACGCGCCAAGAGCGGGCAGCTCGATCCGAAGTCGACTATCCGAACCAATCTCAAATATCAGGGCGTACCGATGGAAATCAAATATCGCGACCGCATCCGAAAACCCAAGATCGTGGTCATTTGCGATATTAGTACATCCATGAGATTTTGTTCCGAGTTAATGCTAAGTTTTTTATTTGCGTTGCAAGGACAGGTGCGTAAGACGTATGCCTTTGCATTCATTAACCATCTCGAATATATTTCGGAAGACTTTAGCGGTTCCAACGCGGACGAAGCCATCGCTTCTGTCTTATGGCGTATGCCCAGCGGACATTACAACACCGATCTCGGCTGGTCGCTGAATGATTTTAACAACGAATATCTGGATACGCTCAATGGTCAGACCACGCTCATCATTGTTGGAGATGGACGCAATAACTATAACGATCCGCGTCTCGACATTTTCTCCTTGATGAGCCGTCGCGCGGCGCGGACCATTTGGCTGAATCCTGAACCTCCGATCATGTGGCACGGCGACAGCGATATGGCAAAGTATGCGCCCCTCTGTAATAACGTGTTGAAGGTTGGAAATTTGCGGGAACTGGCCAGCGCCGTGGATCAATTGCTTTCCGCTTAACTCTAGATTCTTACAACGTAGACCTACTGCTTCATTTGATACACCAGTGAAGTCGTGGAGGTGAATTGGTGCGGCTGGTTGTAAATAAGCCGCAAAACAATTCCCTTATAGTGATGAAAACAGCCTGCTTTACGGCACTTATTTTGCCATGCTGTTGCCAGAGAATGGAAATCAAGTGGACCTAGGTATAAACAGTGAGTCACATCGCGGCTTAGATAGCCAGGTAATAGTGATTGGTGCAGGGCCAGCCGGACTTGCGGTGGGAGCCTGTCTCAAACAAGCAGATATTCCAGCCATTATTCTGGAAAAAAACGACAAGGTGGGAGCCGCCTGGCATCAGCACTATGACCGACTACATTTACATACTGATAAAAGGAATTCTCAACTTCCGTTCCTCCCGTTCCCCAATGATTACCCTAGATATATCTCACGATCCCAATTCATTGAATACCTGAAATCCTACATAGAGAAATTTCAAATGAACATCAGATTTCATCAAGAGGTCATTTCAGCGCGCTACGACGAGGATCAATGGGAGGTTCAAACACAAGACGGTTTTTATCACGCAACCAATCTTGTAATTGCTGCTGGCTGTACACATGAACCCTTTCGTCCCGCCTGGCCGGGGCAGGATTCATACAATGGCACGGTCATACACGCTTCCCAATACAAAAATGGGGAACCTTTTAAGGGAAAGAAAGTTTTAGTCGTCGGATTTGGAAATTCAGGCGGTGAGATCGCTATTGACTTGTGGGAACATGGAGCCCAAGTCAGTCTTGCAGTCCGAAATGCGGTGAACGTGATCCCACGTGAATTATTCGGCATCCCCATTATGTCCGTTGGGCTCCTACTGAGCAAACTGCCCCCAAACATTGCGGACACAATAAGCGCTCCCATCTTGCATATCGTCCAGGGTGACATTACAAAGTATGGACTTCGCAAGCTATCCTATGGGCCACTCACTCAAATTCACCGCGATAGACACGTTCCCCTTATTGATATTGGGACAATGAATTTGATAAAGAATGGTCATGTAACTGTGTACGAAGGAATCAAGGAATTCATCCAGGATGGCGTCATTTTCAATGATGCGAAACAGGTACAATTCGACGCGGTCATCCTTGCTACAGGATATCATCCCCGGGTCAACACATTCCTGACGGGGGCATCCGCTACGGTATACAACGAAAATGGAATGCCTTTATCCAGCGGGTATGAAACAAGGATGCCCGGGCTATATTTCTGTGGATATTATGTCGCGCCGACCGGAATGTTGCGTGAGATCAGGCTCGAGGCAAAGAGAATCTGCGCGAGCATTGCTGGAAAGAGAACTCTTTAAAGATAAGTTTTATTTGCGTACAAGATCGCGCGCTTGCTATATACCCAAACCCGAACTTGAAGCAAATCAACTGACCCAAGGCTTGGGTCATATGTTCACGGTGCATGCCATTGATTTGCGTATGGGCGCAGAAAATCTCCAACATGGTGGGACTGCTGCAACCTATTGGCCGCTTAACAGTGACCAGATCAAGGAATGACCATGTATGTTATCGTCTGGGAATATCAAGTGAAAACAGAGCATTTGGAGAACTTTGAAAAAATTTACGGAGAAGGTGGCGCATGGACGGATTTATTTCAACGAGGGACTGGCTATCTTGGAACCGAATTACTGGTTGATCCACAAAACCATCATCGTTACATGACTATTGACCGATGGGCCTCCGCGCAGGCTTATAATAACTTTCGGATCCGTTGTCACGGCGAATATGAAACTCTGGACGCTGAATGTAAGGAACTAACCAAAAGCGAAACCCTAGTGGGAAAATGGGAAGTGATTGCTCACGAGACGCGGTAAACTTGAGA
>DATFQC010000205.1:0-3803 GCA_035264425.1 Anaerolineales bacterium | reverse complement strand
ACGCGCTCCAGGCGTGCCGCTTCTTCTTCCACTCGTTGCCTGATCTCCGCCTGACGCAGTATCAACATCCCGCGCATCTGCTCAGCAGACAGACCACTCTTGAGGAGACGGCCGATCTCCTCCAGCGAGAAGCCTAAATCTTTGAGCGCCAGGATCCGATACAAGCGAGGCAGTTGGTCGAATTCATAGTAGCGATAACCAGTGAAGCGGTCTACTTCGATGGGCTTGAGTAGACCCATTTCATCGTAATAGCGCAGCGTCTTGATGGACACACGGCTGAGTTTGGAAAAGTCTCCGATCCGGATCATTTGAGGGCCTCCACCATCTTATACACCCTCCCGCAGGGGGAGAGTCAAGGTTTCTAGCACAGAAGTTCTAAATTACAAACAGAAGGGAATAGGTTCTGTGCAAAGCATCTTCACCAATTTCAGTCGAATAGTGGATATTGTAAAAACGATGGAAGTCTTGGTAGATAAGAGTCTACTTGGTTTGAATACCTGGATCGCGATCGATACTGATACTCCTGCAAATGGACAGGGAGGCTCTCCTGGAGATATGATCACCTGGATCTGTATTACTTCTCTGTCTACTGCGAATTGTGATCTAGACTCATTACAAATGTTAAGATAATACAGAAACAAGGAATGAGCGAGGCATGATCATGCCTCGCTCATTTTAATATTAATTTCCTTTCCAGTTCAAAGAGCTCTTAAGAGTTATCCATTACTTGACTGGGTTGGCTGCGGTTGCGCAGGTTGCTGTTGGGCAGGGGGAGTCTGGTTGTTACTGCCGGGACCAAAGCCGGGTCCACCAGGTCCATGCGGACCGTCGTGCCCGAAGCCAAACGCGCCTGGAACACCGATGAAGCCTTTGTCGAGTCCTTCAAGGAGCCAGTCCGCGTTTTCCTGCGTGATCGTTCCAGCATCCAAAGCCTGCTGAATGCGTGAGCGCATTTCTGTGGCATGCGCCGCCTGGATCGCATCCTTCACGTCCTGTATATCTACATTGGCATCCTGGGCCAACTGGTCGAGTGTCTTTCCACTCTGCAGGGCTGTATTCAACTCATCTGTGGTCATGCCCAGCACTTTCGCGGCAGCTTCCAATTCCACCTGACCGAAACCGCGTCCTCGACCGCCTCCCGGGCCGCCGTCATGCAACGGTGTAGTTGTCGGGGCCTGTGCATACGCGTTCGTTGCACCAATGACACCGATAACCAATAATGCGACCAGCAATCCGCCGATCAAAATAGACTTTTTGTTTTTCATTGTTTACTCTCCATTTTTATAAATATGGCTGGGGTACCACCAACCTGTACAAATCTTATCTGGAGGGTGTTATAGGGCTGTGAAAAGCTTATGGGGAAATTGTGTGGGTCACTTTCAGCATCAGCGTTGATTGATGACTTGATTTACCTTTCAAAATTGAATGTTTTTTGGGGTTGTAAGCTGTTCGTAAAGTCGCAAAAGAATGGTTTGGAGTGATAATGTATTCATCATTGCGAGGGCGCTTCGAACCCTCAAAACAGACATCGTACTCCTCATTACAGATTTCGCAGCACCATTACAGACATTGAAGCATTACACTCGACATCGCAATCTCAACACAGACATCACAGCACACCATAGACTTCGCACCCCATCGCAGACATCGTAGCATCATGATAGACTTCGCGCCCTCAATGTAAACACCGCTCTCGCAATGATCGGTCATCATGCCAGGCTTGTTTCCAATATCACGGAAACAAGCCTGCGTTTTTAAGCCTGCTACTCTTCACTTGACCTTATCCCTTGGACATTCTACAATCGCATCGCGAACTTTATTCTGGTCCTGCCCGTCTTAGGTAGGGAGGAGCTCAAGATGAAATCACAACGAAAAACAGTTTTCGGCATTATTTTTCTTATTATCGTTTTATCGGGTATTTTTTTGTTCAAGCTGTACCGCCAGCCGCTTGGGCCGACCCTGGAACTGCCTACTCTTACTCCACCTGAGCCCACGCTGACTACATTTCCAATGGAACAGACCGCAGTAGATAGCACCGCAACAGAGAGTCAGCCGACGGCTACCCAGACATCGACCCCTCAACCAATGTGCGGTGGATCGGCTGTGATGAATATTCTGGCCATCGGTTCCGATACGAGGAGCCAGCATTATCTCTATGGGCTGGCAGATATTATCCGCCTCGTGCGGGTGGATTTTGTCAAAGCGCGGGTGGGAGTCCTCGAAGTGCCGCGCGACTTGTGGGTGGATATCCCGGAGATTTCTGACCATTACAATATTACGCAGGGGAAATTGAATCAAGCCTATTTGTATGGCAACAAGGGACTTGGTTATTATGATGGTCCAGGCGAAGGACCTGGCTTATTAGCCCGTACGTTGAACCTCAACTTCGGCGCGCGACCCGATCATTACCTGGCCGTCAATATGCTGACCTTCGAAGCCATCGTGGATGCCATCGGTGGGATTGATGTATACCTGCCCTACGAAGTCAGTGCGAAAACACCCAGCAACCCTAGAGCGCCTTCGGTGCCAGCCGGTCAGCATCACTTCGATGGTAAGACTGCCTTGTGGGTGGCGCGTATCCGCCAGTACTCCACCTTCAGCCGCGCTGAGAATCAGAACATCGTGATGTGTGCCGTCCGCAAGAAACTGCTCAGCTCCGCCATCGTGCCGGCTATTCCTCAACTTGTGAGGGATTTTCAGCGATATGTGCAGACTGACCTTAGCCCGGAGCAGATCAATCAGCTTGCTTGTTTGGCTACACAAATGAAAGGAACAGATGTGGTCTTTGCGAGCTTCCCGATCAACCTGTTCAAAGCCGCCAAGACCTTTGATCCGCAACTGGGTACCACTACTACCACCGCGGATGCTGATTTCAACATCCTGCGCGATTACATCGACCGCTTCCAACAGGGGATGTGGCCCGACCCGAATCTGGTTATTAACAGCACACCTTCTCCCACAGAAACTGATCTTGAATTCGCATGTGAGGATTAAAGATACTTGACCCACTGTCTGACAAGTCCTACAATTCAATAGTCGAAAATCGGAAATCGTGAATTGGCCTGCAGCAAGATAGACCGAATTTCATCACGAATTCCACATTCCCATTCCACATAACGGAGACGCACAATGTCCGACTATTTATTTCGCGGGGACCTCGCTAAACTTGATCGAGACGTTTTCGATCTGACTCAACTTGAAGCGGAGAGGCAGGCCAGGAAACTGATCCTGATCCCGAGCGAATCGACTGCACCGATGGCAGTCCGTGAAGCGCTTGGGTCTGCCTTCCAAAACATTTATGCGGAAGGTTATCCTGAAGAAGAGACGCGCTGGATGTCCGAAGAAGAAATTCTGGATTATCCAGCGCGTTTGGGTGAGTATCGCCGCAACGGTGATCCTCGCTATTACAAGGGCGTGGAATATGCGGATGTGGTCGAAGCGCTGGCTCGCAAACGCGCAGCCGAAGCCTTCGCCGCGAACGGATTTGCAGCTAATCAAATCTATGTGAATGTGCAGGCCTTATCCGGCGCGCCCGCCAATAACGCGGTCTATCAGGGGCTGCTCAACATTGGCGATACCGTGATGGGACTCAACCTCCTGCACGGCGGCCACCTCTCGCATGGATCGTCAGTCAACCGCTCAGGGAAATGGTTCAAAGCAGTGCATTACACCGTGGATGAGAATGAGAAATTGGACTATGACAAGATCCGCGTCCAGGCCCTTGAGACAAAACCAAAGCTCATTATTGCAGGCTATTCCTCCTATTCATGGGTTCCCGATTGGAAGAAGTTCCGTGAGATTGC
>DATFQC010000204.1:0-8231 GCA_035264425.1 Anaerolineales bacterium | reverse complement strand
CGACCCTCCCATCGTTAGGGATTTGAACGGATAAAGGATTTGTATAGGTACCACTTTTCGCAGCACTTACTAGCCCACTCGGAATTCCTATAGTTTGTATAGGATTGCCTGCTGCCAGCGCAGGGTTACCAACAAACAAGATGATGGCCAGAACGCTCATTGATTTGATGAGTTTAGTTATCACAGATTATCTCCTTGATACAAATAAGTGCGACCTGCCAAAAAACACGTCAATGATGGATCGCCAGCGATGGAAGGTCGTTTCGATATTTTCGTTTTGGGTGTGCCTCCTTTCATGAGTTTCTGCAGCTCAATAAAAAGTCATTAAGAACCATTCAATGCAATAGGAATATATGGATTCTACGCCAGCAAATAGAAAAAGGCAACTATATGTTTTAAGAGAAAATCGGAAAATCTCTGGTTAAAAGTGTTGTGTCTATTCGTTAAAATATAAAGATGACTGTTTTTTGAAACATAAGGTAGGTTCATGTATAATTAACATCTGTCTGTAAGGTGGTTGGAAAGCCATAAATTCTCTTCCAGGAGGTGTTCCGGACAAACAGGTGGGGTGGGGAGGATGCAGACTATCTATCCAGGGCTTTGAGTAACTTAATAACATAGAGGAGATTTCAATGAAAAAGTCTGTTCGTTTGTTTTCACTAGTAGCAGTACTGATTCTCTTGGTGACTGCCGTGGGAACTGCAGGGGCAAAACCAGCTGGAACGATAAGCGTCCAGATCCTGGCTGTGAATGATTTCCATGGAAACCTTGAGCCGCCTTTAGGTAGTTCGGGTCGAATTACGACTAGTACCGGTACCGTGAATGCCGGTGGGGCAGAGTATCTTGCTACCCATATTAATAGTCTACGAGCTACCAATCCAAATACGGTTGTTGTTTCTGCCGGAGACCTGATTGGCGCAAGTCCATTGCTTTCAGCCCTTTTTCACGATGAGCCAACCATTGAAGCGTTCAACCAAATTGGATTGGATTTCAATGCGGTGGGCAATCATGAATTTGACGAGGGCTGGCATGAACTCGTCCGTATGCAGGAGGGTGGTTGTCATCCTGTCGATGGTTGTTTGGATGGAGATGATTTCGCGGGCGCGAATTTCCAGTTCCTCGCCGCGAACGTGGTTCGCAAAGACAGTGGAAAGACAATTTTTCCTGCTTATAAGATCCGCTCGTTTGACGATGCCAAGATTGCCTTCATTGGTATGACGCTTGAAGGCACGCCTCTGATCGTGACACCATCTGGTATCTCTGATTTAACCTTCAAGGATGAAGCAGATACCGTCAATGCCCTTGTGCCCCAACTAAAAGCAAAGGGCGTTAAGACCATTGTGGTTCTCATCCATGAAGGTGGGGTGCAGGCTCTGCCAGCTCCATACAACGGATGTGTGGGGATTTCCGGCGCGATCGTGGATATTGTGAATCACTTCGACCCCGAAGTAGATGTTGTCATAAGCGGACACACACATAATGCCTACAACTGTACGATCAATAACATGCTTGTAACCAGTGCCGCCTCCTTTGGGCGTCTCGTGACGGATGTTGACTTAACAATTGACCGTACCAGCGGCCAGGTAACAAGTATGTCTGCCAACAATAACATTGTTACGCGTGATGTTCCCAAGGATAGTCTGCTGACTACTTTGATTGCCAAATACAACGTGATCGCGGCTCCTCTGGCAAACAGGATCATCGGTTCTATTACTGCAGATATCACCCGCGCCAACAGCCCCGCAGGCGAATCTGCTCTTGGAGATGTGATCGCGGATGGACAGTTGGAAGCAACGGTCGACCAGGGAGCAGTCGTTGCCTTCATGAATCCCGGCGGCATCCGCGCTGACCTTACCTATCTGAGCAGCCCTGTTGGCGAAGGCGACGGCAACGTCACCTACGGCGAGATGTTCACGGTGCAGCCTTTCGGCAACAGCATGGTGACCCTGACCTTGACGGGGGCACAGATTGACACGCTCCTCGAACAGCAGTTCATCGGTTGTGGGCAAACCACTGCGACCGGCCAGAAAATTTTGCAGGTCTCAAACGGCTTCACGTATTCATGGAGTACATCTGCTCCTGCTTGTGACAAGGTTGATTCTTCTACCATTAAAATTAACGGAGTGACGGTTGACCCTTCCGGTTCCTATCGTGTCACAGTTAACTCCTTCCTGGCAGATGGTGGTGATGGTTTTACAACGCTTGTCCAGGGCACGAATCGCGTCGGTGGTGACGTGGATACGGATGCCTTCGCGGCCTACTTTGGAGCGCATTCGCCCGTTGCTCCTGGTCCCCAAGATCGGATCACGCAAATTCCATAAAAGTTCGTAGAATTAAACAGGGCTGCCGAGAGGCAGCCCTGTTTAATTTAATTCCTTTATTCCTTCGTTACTGCTGTTAAATTCATGGTTAAGAGCACGCCGGGCTTAGGTAATTCGTTAACTCCTATTACAGTTCTTGCAGGTCTGTGGTTCCCCATTGCCTCTACATAGGCTCTGTTCATTTCATCAAAATCATGCATATCCTTGAGGAATACATTTAGGTGGACGATGTGTTCTAAATCTGACGCCACCGATTCAAGCATCACCCTAAATGATTCGAGAATCTGTTTTGCTTGTGAATATACATCAGACCCAGCCAGTTGCCCTGAATTCGGATTAAATCCAGCCGTACCGCCTATACTAATAAATTGATCTACTTTCGCGATGTGGTTGTAGGGGCCAATGGGTTTTGGGGTGTTGGGCGGAGTGGAAGTTTCGACTTTGGGTGACATAATATATCTCTTTCTCTATACAGGTTTCTTCATTGCCCGCGTCGCAATATAGCTGGGATGATAGTTATGCAGAGGGGAATCGAGCATGTAATCTTCGTACATATCGGTGATGACAAAGCCTGCGTCGCATTGACCGCCGAGCAAGTCCGTGAGGCTGTGACCAAATTCAACAGGCAAGCCCTTTTCCATCAACTCATCCAAATCTTCCTTTGGAATACTGGTCAAATCGGAATAGGGGATCGAATGAGCAATTTCAAGAATCCCCTCATCGGCTTTGTATAAGTCAAAAATATAGTGAACGGGATTCATCGAGCCCGTCATCAAAATTCCACCCGGACGCAACACGCGAGAACTTTCCTGCCACACTGCGCGCACATCCTGCATAAAGACCGTCGAGCAGGGATTAAAGATGAGATCAAAGGATTCATCTTCAAACATTAACAGATTCGCGGCATCACCTTCCACTGTTTTTAGAGTCAGCGCTTCTCGCTCCGCCACAAGTTGATCCTGTTTCAACTGAGCAGGGGAGTTGTCGAAGACAGTGATGTTGGCCCCCGCAGCCGCAAGGACTGGCCCCTGTTGACCACCGCCCGAGGCAAGACAAAGCACATCTGCTCCTTTCAGCGGCGGAAACCACTTCTGTGGAACAGGTATATTCTCTGTCAACAAGATAGAAAACTCTCCGTTTCTTGCTTTGGCAATCGTTTCTGAATCGACAGGTTGTGACCAGGGGTTCTTGCCACCTTCCACTTCACGGTTCCAGGCGGCCCTGTTATAGGATCTGATATCCATCATTTCTCCAGACTAAAATTTGATTTGTGGATTGTACGAGGGCAGACTGCAATTGTCGAGGCAGAATCAATGCTCGGCTTGTGAAGCCGGCGTCGTTAAAAAGTCTGGGACAGGTCTGCGTAGGACCTGTCCCATAGTGAGGAGGAGACTCCGGATCACTCTAATCTGCAGCAGCTGGCTCGCTGGTTGGAACAGGAGTCCGCCGGACCCTGTTGAGAAGGACAAAGCCTAACGTCGCCAGCATCCCGATCAGTCCGCAGAAGATCCAGAGCAAGCCCGGATTCGCGCTGTCAAGGATCAGCCCGGCAAAATAAGGGCCGACCGTAAACGAGATACTCCACGAGAGACCCGAAACCGCCATATAGCGTCCCCGCATACTTTCAGGGGCAAAGCTCGCCACAAGGGACTGCTGGAATGGCGAGACAACCATTTCACCGATAGTGATGATGATCATGGCGGAGACAAAGAACGCGAAGCCTGTGACAAACCCGTACATTGCAAACCCAATTGCGTACAGCAATGAACCGGCCGCCATCATCAGGAAAGGTTTGTATTTCTCCAGCCGCCGAGTCACCCAGAACTGGAACAAGACAACGATGACGGCATTGATGCTAATCAACAAGGCGTATCGTACTTCAGTCAATCCCTGTTGGTCGCGCAGATAGACGCCAAGCGTTGAATTCATATTCATATACACGAGTGTCATCAGCACCGTTACACCGATGAAAGCCAGGAAGGGCGTATCTTTGAAGACCCGTCCGTAACCTGCGAAAGTTTGCTTCATGGTTTCGGGCTTGAGATGTGCCTGAGCCTGCGGTTTCGTCTCAGGCAGCGCGAAGAGCACAATCGCCGCGCTGATCAAACTAATGACTGCGTCCACAATGAACAGTGTGAGATAGGAATGGGAAATCAGCAAGCCTGCAATCGGAGGCGCGATAATGACCGCCAGATTGAAGATCACTCGGATAATCCCGTAGCCTTCGGCGCGTTTATCTGGGGGCAGAAGATCTGCAACTACCGCCTCGTGAGCAGGCTGACCAATACTGGAAAGTGTGCCAACGATGGCAATTACGGCAATAAAAATTCCAAGGGTTGGCGCAAAGCCCATTCCCAGAGCACTCAGCGAGGAGAGGATCAGGCTGAAGATGATCACAACTTTGCGTCCCATGCGGTCGGCAATCGCACCGCCGAGCGCACTCCCCAGCATTCCTGAAACAGAAAAAATCGCAAAGAGGATCCCGACCGTGGACATACCAATGTCGAATTTTTGGGTCAAGTAAAGGGCGAAGAATGGATAGAGCATGAATCCGCCCAGGCGATCGATGAATACGATAACGTTATAGATCCAGAACGCCCGCGGGTATTCGTTATAAACTCTTCTTGTTCTTATCAGGAATTGGTTCATTCTTCTCCGAACGTTAGCTAATGAGCAAAACTCCCGCTACGTGTATTGCTACAATCCACAGCGGGAACTTCATAGCGCTTGCGTAATTGCTTGCCTGTAGAAATCATCCAGTTGGCGAAGTTGAACATGCTTCGTTCAAACAAACCAGGACGATAAACGCGGGATTTGAGGGCGATCTTTTCCAGACGGATTTGCTCCACCTGATTCAAAATTTCCTGACGGTGATATTCCGCCATAAACTCATCATGCCTGCTATTCATCATTACTCCTTTGGCGAAACCGATTATGAATGACCCAGTAAAAAGGCACTGACGGCCTTGAGCGTTTTTTCAATTCGATCTGTGTTGAGAATATACGCTTTTCCTCCGTTTGCTCTCCTTTCCTGTAAAAATCCAGCTGCTGTAAGTTGTGACAGGTAGCGCGACACGCTGGGTTGGCTCAAGTTGATCACCTCCATGATCTCCTGGGAGCGCATCTCCCCTCTTTCAGCAATCAATTGCAGAATCTGCAGGCGGGTGTCATCCGCCAGTGCAGAAATTCTCGAGACGATTTCTGCCCGGTCTAATTCGGGCACGCGGATCTCTGACCCCTCGGGCAAATGCGCGCCAAAGTAGATATAAAAGTTATCGCGGACTTTGGCTGTGCGAATGTAAGGACCAATGTGGGCGTTCGGGATAAAGATCAATTCCTTCGCATTCAAGAGCTGGTCACCCCACTTTGATTCCGTGATCTCCTTACCCGTTACAAATTGAACGATCTCTACCCGCGTCATATTGCTAAAATCAATCTGGTTGAATGCCCTTGCAGATTCTTCCAGCATAGGGCGCACGCGAGCCCATTCGGCTTGCAGGTAATTTTTCCAAAACCAGCGGATATGACCGGTGAGTAACTGTTTCAAGGCAGCTGGATCAATCACATACTGATACGCACGTGTTTCCACATCTTCGTCTGTCAATTCGTCCCCAAACCGCGATCGAAGAAACTCCACATAGTTCTTCGCCGATGAAAGCACCTCATCCCAGTCAACAGGTTGGTTTTCGATCCCTTGAGCTTCGTGTGTGAAACAAATTTTTGAATAGGCGCTCAGCAAACGATTTCGAAATTCAGAGGGGGGTGTTGCTTCAAGATGATCCAAATAGGTTTCGAAGGTAGCGCCCGGCACTTCCGGGAGAATGGAATAGTGAAACCCAATCGTCACCAGTTTATGGCGGAATTGTTCTTCACTGGACATTTGCGAATGTGTCTTTGTTACCCATTCATGGATGCCAGGCTCATCTTTTGCATTGGATATCAAGAGCATGCTGATAAATGCATTCATCGCAGGCTCGATCATTACCACTGAATTTCCAAGTTTGATTTTTTCAAGATTGAGGGCAAAAGGTGACATAATAATCTCCAAGTTATTGAATTATTCAGAAAATTGAATAATTTGAATATTTTAATTACTTTGTGGATTTTGTCAAGGGAAAAACAAAAACTCCCTGTCAACAAATTGGCAGGGAGTTGATAAAACAGTATTTTGGGACTATGGGGTCGGCGAGCCTTCGACCGCAACACCCGTCCATACAAATATCCGCTTGTCGCTGCTGGTCCCAGCTGATTCATAAATCGGCTGACCCTGCTCATCCACTCCATTTTGGCGGACTGTTGTAACCCACCAGAGAAAGGCATGGGCCTGGTTATCATTGGGACGGAATGAGGTAGGGACGATGTACTTCGTATCGCTGACATAGTCCGTGATACGCTTTGCTTCACCCAGATTCAAGGCCGTTGAATCCTCTACGGTCACTTGATATTTTTCGTTATCTCGCAATGTTCCAATCGAGGCCCACTGAAGGGTGATTACATCGTTTGCCAGGGTAAAGGAAGCGCCACTCGCAGGCAGGAGCAAGTTCGGCGCTTGGTAAGGAGGCGGAAGCGTTGCAGTGGGGGTGGGACCCGGCGTCGCGAATCTTTCGCATAGCGGAATCAGAATTGTCGAACCGATAAACACATTATCCGAGGAAAGTCCATTATAAAATTTGATGGCATCCTGAGGA
Source organism: Anaerolineales bacterium (assembly GCA_035264425.1). GTDB lineage: Bacteria > Chloroflexota > Anaerolineae > Anaerolineales > Villigracilaceae > Defluviilinea. Next base: position 1,222 of record DATFQC010000204.1, on the reverse strand, counting down.
ACATTGTAATTTAGGGAAATACTGCCCAACGTGTCGTTTTCCTGAACAGTGTAGGGGACCTTTTCACACGCGACCGCGGTTTGTGTAGCTTCATTGGGAATGTCCGTGGGCGGCGGCGCAGGGGTAGACGTGGGGAAGGGAATCTTGAGTGGCTGCCCAACAGATACAAAACACTGAGCTGACAACTGATTTTGAACAATAATGCTTTGTACGGATATCTTAAAGGTTGCCGCGATCACCCCGCACGTATCGCCCTCTTTGACCGTGTAATCAAAAGGAGGCAAAGGTGTTTCTGTAGGAATGTCGGTAGCAGGCAGCGTCGCCGTTACTGTGACCGTAATGGTGGGGGTCGCTGTGGTGGTCCCTTCCGCTGTTGGCTCTGTGATTGTAGCGCCAGTCAGGCCCGCCCGCAGGCTAAAGTAAACAGAGGAAGCACCAATCAACAGGATCAAGGCCAGTGCACCCAGTGCTGCAGGCAGGCTCAGTGTGAGTTCCGGCATGCGGCTGGCTTGCATCCCAGCTTCATTTTTTTTTGATTTTGTGGCGGCTTTCGCAGTTAGTTCCGTGCCACATACCAGGCAGCGTGTAGCATTCTCACTTAGGCGTGTTCCGCAGGTTGGACAGATTTGCGATTTTTGAGTTGATGATTCTTGGGACATACGGGCGGGAATTATACCATCGAACCCTTTTTGGGCTTTTGGCCTCAGGAAGGCGGGAGTCTGTGCCTGTCTCCAAAAGACTTCCGCCTTCTATTTTTAGTTTTCTCGTCTCAGGCTATTTTTTGTCCGTCAGCATGAACCTCGGCCTTCGCGGCGTAGTCGCTGTATCCACCGATAGTTTCTGTGATCATTGTGTTTTCCAGGGCAAAGATCCTCTGTACGGTTCGATCCAAAAAGTACCGGTCATGTGAAATTACCAGTACCGTTCCGTTGAAATCGTTCAGAGCATTTTCGAGTACTTCTGCCGAGGCAATGTCGAGATTGTTGGTCGGTTCATCAAGTAACAGAAAATTTGCTCCAGATAAAACAAGTAAGGCCAACTGAAGCCGGCTTCTCTCACCACCTGAGAGCGATCCAATGCGTTGCGTTGCCTGCTGATAAGTGAACAGGTAGCGGATCAGGAAGGAAACGGCGTTCGACTCACTCATGTTGCCTCCAAGCCGTACTGTATCGATCAGGGTCTGATTGAAATCCAGCGTTTCATGTTCCTGGGCGTAGTACCC
>DATFQC010000203.1:0-4798 GCA_035264425.1 Anaerolineales bacterium | reverse complement strand
CCGTGACCTTCACAGCTCCTACGGCTCCTGGGCATTATGTTGGCTACTGGATGCTGCGCAATGCTTCAGGAACTCTATTCGGCAGCAGCGGTTGGGCAGACGAAAGCTTCTACGTAGATATCTATGTGAAAGACCTGCCGCAAGGTACCGTAACGGGTAGCTTCTATTACCCAAGTGAGTTCAACCCACCCTTGATGTTGTACTTTGAAAATGTGGCCACGCGTGAAGTAATTCAGTTCTCCATTCCTGAGAAGAATCCAAGCTATAGTATCCTCCTCCCCAATGGAATCTACTATGCTTACGCCTGGGCGCCAGGTTACAACCTGCAAGGCGCGTATGTCAACGCAAACCTTGTTATGAAAACCTTGGTCGTGAGAGGTGGCCAGACAACTAGTGGGATCGACATTACGGACTGGAGTCCTTACCCTCACAGTTACGGACAATAAATCAAACGGGCGATCCTTTTGCAAGGGTCGCCCATTTTTCTTTCACGATGCTTGCCGCTCTTTGGTGCTTTGGATATCTGCGACAAAACCGCTAAAATAAACTGTCCTTTCCAACATGGAAAGGACAGTTTGTTGCTGAAAACACCCGTTGTTAATTGCTGAGCATCATCCGTGCTGCTCGTCTCCCGATTTCTACCGCAAAATTCGTGCCCCGATCCCAGGGATAGACTTGACTCATCGAAGCAAAATATAATCCTTCAATCGGCGTCTGAATCGCGGGGATGTTTTTGGAATGATTAACCAGCGGCACAGGTTGTGCATAATTCGTTTTGTTCACCCAAACTTTTTTCACCCAATCACGCGAAAACTCAGGATTGAATTTTCTAAATGCGGGCGTAAAGCGTTCCAGTAACTGCTCATCGCTCATTGAAAAATATTCGTGACCCACTTCCAAATAATCGCCTGCATATATAATGTAGTCGCCGCCGAAATGTTCCTTCGACACAAAATTCGTATGTTCCACCAGGGCCAGCATGGGGTAACCTGCCTCTTTCGGCAGATTGAACCAGTAATAGCCCTCTTTTGAAAGTTGATGCTCGAGCGCCAATACCATTACTACTGCGCCCATGGATTTCAGCTCGAGCAGTCCCTTTAAATAATTTTCGGGAAGATCAGGGCTGAGTTTCGCCATTAAGTTAGGGGATGTGGTAACCAGGATTTTATCGAACGATTCAGATTTGCCGTCGCTCCTGACGCTCAACTTATCTTCCTGCCGTTTAATCGATTCAACTCTTGCTCCCAGCCGTATCTCAACGCCCATCCCGCGCAGTTTCTCTGCGAATAGATTCGCAAAATTTTGAAAGCCACCTTCGAATGTGCCGAGTCGAGTCGTCCGCGCTTTGATGCGCGCCCACATCCAGGCCATGTTGACATCCCGATAAAACGGACCAAACTTCCCGACCAGCAATGGCTTCCACATCTTTTCGTAGACGTTTTTGCCAGCCCATTTCAGCATCCATGCGTCAGCCGTCATCTTTTCGAGAGCCCTCCAGTTATTTGTTAAACGGAGGAATAATCCAACAAAGCCAAATCTGATTTTGTCGAGACCAAACCCAAGCCCGGGAAACAGTGCCATTTTGACTATTGAGTCAAACGGATAAAATTTCCCTTTGTAATACATGACGGTCAGCGGGCGCGGGAAGATTACCTTATCACTCCAACCCAGTTCACGAATCAGTTCCAGCATATATTTATCTGATTGGAACCAGTGGTGATAGAACTTCTCGACTGACCAACCCCAGTGTGGTTCCTTGAATCCAGAAGCCAATCCGCCCACATAATCGGCGGATTCATAAATGAATACTTCATGACCTGCATTTCTTAAATCATAAGCGGCAGCCATACCGCCAAACCCCGCTCCGATAATTGCGATTCTCATGAACTCTCCCAAGGTTAACGATAGGTCAGGCTGCAAGCCTGACGCCTGAATTTTCGGCAGATTATAAACCCGCTCTACTTGCTTTGATTCTTTGTTCGTTGCTCAAGCATTTCGGCAAGAAGTTTGAGCCTGCCCCACTTCTGACGAACGACATAGATCATTGCCAGGTTTTGCAGCCAGCGCGGTTCACAGTGTGGATTTTTTGCGAGCTGTTCAAAGACTTCAATGGCCTTATCGTCTGTACGGCGGGTCTTTGCGTATTCGTTGGCCAATTGCTGCAGATAGGCTTCATTTCTTCTGCGCAATTGCTCCGACTGGATAAGTTTTTGCCGTACTTCAAGAACATGTGGATAAACATGGGCGATGGCTTTTTCAAGTTCATCAATGGTGTAAGGCTTAATCAGATATTCCTGCACCCCAATGGACATGGCGGTACGCAGAGTTGTTGTATCTTTTTCCGCGGAGATGATGATACAACCAATATCAGGATGTGAGTGCGCGATCTTGCGATAGGCGGTTAACCCATCCATTTCAGGCATGTTGATGTCGAGAAGCAGGATATCAGGATGATGCTCTTCCGCCAATTGGACAGCTTGGAGACCGTTTGCTGCAATCGCGACCACTTCTACGTCATCGATCGTGGCCAGCATCAGACGTGTGTTGCGACGGGTCTCCTGGACGTCATCTGCGATGAGCACCCGCAATTTTTTCTTTGTAGGTACGTTGGTCTGCACCATGGTCAGTTCCTTCGTTGTGACCGATAAAGGTATTGCAGATAAGTATAACTCACGTAAACAGTTATTTTCCTAACTGTAACTTTTTAAATACGAAAGGCAACCCTGCGGCTGCCTGCGTTATTTACTTACGGATTTTAATGAATGAGATTATGCATCCGATGTTTCTGCTCGTAATGAGTCACTCCAGTGCATGCCTTCGCGTGTCAGGAAATACGCTCCGAGCAGGGTGATCGGTAGCCATAACGCGACATGTAAGACAAGTGTATAGCCCGCCGCGACCGAATGCTCCACCCCATAGGCAGTTAATATGGCAATGCCCGGCGCATCAAACGTGCCGATGTAGCCAGGCGCAGAGGGGATCGTCGTTGCCAGGTTGACAATGCCATTCATCAACATCAATGCGAAGAATGAAACACTGAAGTTGAAGGCATGCATCACGAACCAGTATTTGCCCGTTTCCAGAAGCCAAATAATGACCGAAGTAAAGAAGACCATCAATGCGTTGAATGGAGAACGAAGGGAAGCCAATCCATCCAAAAATTTATTGGACAGGCCGATCACGTGCTCGTGAAAACGCTTAGGCAAAAAACGATAAATAAACCATAAGACAACCCTCATCGCCATCTGTGGGAACATAGCGGCGAGCAGGAAAACAGCCAGCGCGCCCAGAAAGACTCCGGTCCCAATCACAGCTACCTGTTGAATACTTCCGACAAAGCCTGATGTGTCTGTCATTTTGGCAAGCTCAGGCAAATTGACAAAGACAAAAGCCAGCATCACCACTCCATCGAAAATGCGCTCCACAATAATGGTAGCCAGGGATGCGGAAACAGACACACCTTCCTTCCTTTTCAAGATTACCGCACGCAACACTTCCCCAGCCCGGGCGGGATAAATATTGTTGCCCATATATCCAATCGTCGTGATAGGAAACATTGTCGCAGTAGGAATCTCTTTGATCGGTCTCAGCAGGTAATGCCATCTCCACGCCCGCACCCACACACCGACGAAGTAAACAGCGATGCCTGGTAATAACCAGAAATAATTAGCCTGTTTGACAGAGTCCCAGAATTCGTCAAGACGCAGGCCGCGTAAGGCCAGCCAGATAAATATGATGCTGATCAGCACCCCAAGCCAGAATTGCCATTTTTTCATGGGCAGGATTGTAACATGTCTAAAACTGCGACCTTTTTCAAGTTCATCCTGGATCTCAAAGGATGTCGGTCGGGTCTGGCTCAGCAATCGTTCTAAAATTTATGTGTTTGCATTTGTGAGGAGCCCTGCGAGTCTGATCGCTATCCTGGTTGCTGTGCTACCGGGACAGCTCACTTGATATAATCACACATGTGGAACTTCATCAGCCTGCACCTGATTTTGAATTACCCGATTTGCAGGGAAGATTGTATCGTCTGTGCGATACGCGGGGAAAAATTGTCCTCCTCAATTTTTGGTCGGCCGAGTGTCCTCATTCCGCGCGGACCGATAGCGTGATTCTCGATTTACTTGAAGAGTGGAATGGGGAGGTGGAACTACTATCCATTGCCGCCAATCAAAACGAATCAGTTCAAATGATGCAGGATGTTGCTAAAATGCGCGGCATCCCAAAAGTCCTGATCGATGCGCAGCACCTGGTTGCAGATAAATTTGACGCAATGACAACTCCGCACGTATTTGTCCTCGACCAGGCGGGCATCCTGCGCTATCGAGGGGCAGTGGATGATGTTACCTTCCGCCGCAGAGAACCCGGCCAATTCTTTTTGCGAGATGCAGTTAAAGCAGTCCTCCAGGGAAGAGCTCCCGAATTGAGTGAAACACCTGCATATGGATGCACCATCGTGCGTGAAATTTGATAGAATCATACTGTGCCAATCGAACTTCCTGCAAAAATCGCCTTCCTGAAAAAAATCCATCTCTTTCATGGTTTGGAAGAGGAGGAGTATACGGCTATGGCAGAGGAACTACAGGAGGAAGCGGTTCCCAAGGGTGGGGTGGTGTTTCAACAGGGCGGCAAAGCAGATAGTTTTTATTTGATCTATGGCGGGAGTGTGCGTATTGTGCGCCGGCAAAACAATAAGGAAATTCAACTGGCGCGTCTGGTGAGGGAGGATTATTTTGGTGAAATGGCACTCGTTGAAAAAAGGCCCAGATCTGCTACTGTGACAGCATTGGCGGATACA
>DATFQC010000202.1:0-2694 GCA_035264425.1 Anaerolineales bacterium | reverse complement strand
CCGTCTTCTCTTTAATTCCTCTTCAACCATTTTCCACAGGATTTTTCCGGTGTGTATCGAGACGTGAAGCATGTCTGTTCTGATTCTGACCGCGTCGCCATACGAGGAAGTCAAAGGCATCTGGGAGGTGATACTCGCAGGAATATACTAAAGGCTCATCTCCAGCGGAGTAATCCGTTTGAACAATATAAAGCGTCAGGGCATTCGGTGGCAGTTGTAACTTATCTGCCACATGGCGGGGGGCTGTGACAGGCAGCAGACGTGCAATGCCATATTCAATCATTTGTCCCAGAGAGGTTTGTAATATGTTGTAAATCGACTCGGTCCTGAGAAGCTCGGGATCAAAGTCAGCTTTCTGGAACAACGCCTCCGTGAAAGTGTCCAATGAATAGACGACGGGACGTCCATCGGCTGTGCGAACGCGTTCCACAGTGATCAGGGGTGTTCCGAGTGGCACGCTCAATTGCTTACCCTTTTCCGCGTCGGCGGTTTCTTTCTGAAACGCAAGATGGCTGGTCCCAGATTTGAGGCCAGCCGACTCGATCATCTCAGTAATGCCAAAGTTAAAATTGAGGTTCTTAATAATGGGGAGGTTTCTGACAAAGGTGCCCACCCCGTGGCGTCGTACAACCAGACCGTCGTTTTCCAGCACCCGCAACGCTTCTCGAACAACAGTGCGTGAAACACCAAGCATCTGGCATAACTCGGCCTCGGTCGGGAGTTGACTGCCCGGCAGAAAGGTCCCACCTGTAATCGCCTGACGAAGTTCTTCTTGTGTTACTTCAGTGAGCGTTTTTCGTTCAAACTTAGCCGATTTAAGCATCCAACTCCACCGCAGTCATAAGATGTCATAATAACTGATGATACTACGAAGGATATGAGATGTAAAGTTTTGTATAGTTTTCATCTAAAAACGGTAAAAAGTGTTGCTTTTTGCGAGAATATACTGTACGACAGGATTGCTTACCATCCGTTAGCGTCCAACTCTTGCGCCTCCGCCTATCACCATGGCAGCCAAATACATTTAGCCTACTTTGACATCCCCACATACATGCACAGTGAACCCCATTTCAGCGAACATGGCTGCCTTTACCGCCAAAGCTTTATCAGCCGTCACTGCAGAAGGAGCATAAACCACCTGAATGTGATTGGCTTTGTGACGGGCCATTAATTGATCCCTGCTCACACCGTGCAGCGTAGCACTCATGATCGGCCATTGAGGCGTGGTGGATTTCCAGCGGAACTCCATTTCTTCGCTGGGTAAAGAAACAACTGTCCCTCGGCCAATATCGGCATGTAGAGCGCCATCCTGAATATAAACCCTGCTCCAGACAATCTCACCTGGTTTGCTCTCGCCCTTGATTGAGCCGCCGCCCTTCGGAAAATACATGGCTGGCTGGCGTTCACTCACCGCCCCCGCATAGCCGCCCGCGAAGTGAGAGGGGGGCACAGCTCCGGAAATCTCAAACACCCAGACAAAATCGTCAATATTTTCCCCTTTGTAATGCCGGCCCCAGCGAACATCATGTAACGTGGTGGCGGGATCCAGCCCCATGGATGTCCACACACGGTTTGTCACGAGGGCATCGACCCCTGCGCCTTCATCCACTTCATTGAAATGAGGCAATGCTTTCCCCGGGAACAGTTCCTTGCCAGTTTCCCGGTGAAACACGGCCGGCCGGTCCACGTTGTTTAACAGTCCTTCAGCGAGATCAGAGGCAGCGGTCATATCCTTAAGACCCAACTGATATTGAATACCGATGGCGTCGCATCCAAACGCATCCGCCATGCGCACAGCGGCAATATACATTTTGATCTGTTCCAGAATTTGATTATTTGTAAGTTCAGTAGCCTCATCACTTCCAACCAGAAAAGTCATGCCTTTTTCGCCAAGCCAGGTCCGAATATCCTGCGCCTCCGCCTCTGAAACGAGGCGCATTTCAGCCAGCAAAGCAGACTGACTCAACCGTTCCTTATAGATGCCGCAGGGGTTCAACAATTCATCATCGATGATGGCGTTATACATACCCATGCTGCCTTCATCAAAGACTCCAAAAATGGCTTTATCATTTTTTAATTGCTTGGCCAAGGCAACCCCCAATTGGGATTCCTCTTTTGGCAGCCGCGCAAGATCAAGATCCCGAACGTGACTTGTATCGTGGGTGATAGCGCCTTTCTGCAACCATTCACGGATCCCTTTGAGAAAGAATTCATCCTGGAAGTCCTCGCTCCAGATCGTGCTATAGTTGACACCCATTTTGGTGAGCGATCCATTCAAATTAAGTAGTCCAACCAACCCGGGCCATTGTCCGCTCCAGTTGGCTATGGTCAAGATTGGACCGCGGTGATCTCTTAACCCGGCCAGCACATGATAACTATATTGCCAAACTGCTACGGCTACGATAAGCGGGGCCTCCGCTGGAATTGATTTGAATACGTCCATACCCATGCGCTGATTCCAGATAAATCCATGTTTCAGCGTCTCATCAAAGGGATGTGCCCGTCTCACAGTAACTCTCTCAGCGGCAAACGCTGCAATGATTTGTCGTTCCATATCTGCCTGCGCGGGCCAGCAGGTTTGGTTGGCTGATAAACGTAGATCTCCGCTAGCCACAAGAAACACTTCATTAGGACGGAGGGTAGGCGGCAATACAATCTGAGGGATTTGGTAAGTGGTCATGACTTGTTTCCTTC
>DATFQC010000201.1:0-9368 GCA_035264425.1 Anaerolineales bacterium | reverse complement strand
TCCGGCGCGACGGTACTCACCTGGGATGAGATCAACTTAATGCGCGAGCGGTGGAATGTGCCACCGAGATCGATCTCGGCCCGCTTTTCTCCATACCATGAACCAATCACAATGCGACCACTGAAACCTGTGATGGCAAGTGCATCGTTCAGGGTTTCCGGTCTGCCACTAAGTTCAAAGGTTAGGTCAGCACTGCCATTCAGAAGTTTGCTGGCCTCCTTGTGAAAGTTCGGGGAATATGGGTCAAGCGAGTAATGTTGGGGCACCGGCGATGAATCTCGTCGTAACTCAAAACAATCTGCGGTGACCAATGTTTCCAATGGAAATTCGCTGAGCAGGGAGGTTGTCAAAAGTCCAACCACGCCCTGACCTAATACCAGGACACATTCTCCAAAGATCGGTGCAGCATCCTGGACCAGATTGACAGCCGTCTCCATATTGGGGAGGAAGCAAGCGGTTTCGGGGGCAAGGGAACTGGGTAGAGGAAAAATGGAATCAGGATTTGCAATGAAATGGGAGGTGTGAGGTTGAAAGGCAAAGACCAAGTGATCGCGCATGGACTTGTCAACCTGTGGACCTGTTTCCCTGATTTTTCCCACGCAGGCGTAGCCATACGCAAGGGGATATTCAAGATTGCCGCGCAGACTCGAAATAACGGAATCCGTTTCGATATCGCGCGGGAAGTGGCCCTGGTACACTAACATCTCCGTCCCCGCGCTGATCGCAGAGCAAACCGTCTCAACCAAAACTTCCCCCGCGCCGAGCTCAGGAAGAGTTTCCTCGCGAAGTTCCACCTGATGCGGCGCGGTGAAGTACAGAGTCTTTCGTTTCACTTCCCCCATTTTACCTTGCATTACGCCTGGTTCTTGTCCATCGCTAGGAGCCAGATCAAAATCACTTCGCTGATTTTGGCGGGCACACCATAGATCGAATCACGACTGAAAAAAGGTATGCCATCCCGGATCACGCTGAACCCAACCCAAATGACGAGCCATGCCACGATGGTGACAATGGCGAAGAGAATAAAACCGCGGCGAACCAATTCATGCCTTTGTTGAAAAAAAGGAATGGGCAGGAAATATGCCCCAAGCAACCCTAAGTAGCCAAGGCCATTCAAAATAAATAACGGATCAGGACCTTCCTGAAAAAGTTGTTTGTCAAATGCGGCGAGTAAATGCATCACTGCTGTGATCAAAGCGAAGATAATGATCGCATAGTGTCTGCCAGAAAGTTTCATAAGAGTCTCCTTTATCTTTAATGCAATAAGATGTACTGATGGGGTTTCTGGTTTACTTAACCCCGCGACCGGCCAAAAGTAACCCCAATCCTCCAATCAGCAAATCGCGCGCCCGGATCAGAAGTGTTACACCAATTGCCATTGCCGCGGACACCTCGAAGGCGCCAAGCGTGAATACCTGACTGGCCTCCAACGCGCCCAGGCCGCCAGGTAAGGGAACCAGAAATGCAAGCCAGCTTGTGGTCCATGCCGCGAGCGTTTGCCAGCCATGCAGATTGATTCCCATGAATGAAACGATCAACGCGTACTCAGCCACCATCGCTGCCCCCGCGGCCAGCGAAGCTCCCGCGGCCATCAACAATGCGCGTGGGTAGCGTTGACAAAACATGCCCGCCATGCGTTCCGAGGCGATCAGGAAACGCATCCATTTTGGATTTCCAAACTTGGAAAAAACGGCACGCAATGCAGTACTGATAGGATACACGCCTCGAATCATCAGTATGATGTGGATGGGCGGCCATGCCAACAGCGCCGCCAGCGGAATCAGACCGATGAGTGGCCGGCTTCCGTTTGTCGAAATAATTCCAGCCTGCAGCACAGCCATTAACCCAACTATCAGCAGAAAGAAATTTGCCAGAAATTCAAGCAGTTTATCCATGATGACAGTAGAGGTGGCACGCGTATACGTCATGCCATATTTGCGTTGTAGGTAGAGCACCTGCAATGGCTCACCACCCACTTGGGGACCCAGGGTGAAATAACTGACGCCGAACACCGCGACTCGGACCAGCACCAATGGAAAATAGGTAATAGTTTTGCGTTCCGCATGAACAATAATCCACCAGCGTAAGGTCACCAGCAGGTAAATAGAAATGTTTATGAAAACCAATGTAGCGATTTGCCATACTTTTAACTGGTTGAGAGCGTTCCAGATTTCAGTCAGGGGCGCATTTCGCAATGAAAAGTAGAGGAGAATGGCGAGAATAAAATAGACTGCGAAGAGGCGTAGAATGTGTAGCGACTTTGCTTGTCCCCTCACCCTTACATCTTCTGTAATCTCCCTCGCCGAAAGCTGGGAATGCGCGGCTAGCAGGCTTTCTCCCAACTCAGGAGAAGGCTCGGGTAAAGGTAGGCTCACAGTAATCTTTCTCCCTCTTCCGTCAGCGGATCTTCCATCAACTGCTTCATTTCTTTTAACACAGCCTGATGAATCACCTGCGTTTGGGTTGTACCCAGATCTTTGGCGTAAATTGGATTCCCAATTTGCACACGGACATGGACATCTCTTTTCTTGAGCATTACATGAGACAGCAATTGCAGAGCCGCGGCAAGCTTTTCGCGTTCCTGCTGCGCTCGCTTGAGATACGTAAGCGGATGAAAAGCAGTTTTCTTTCGAATCACCCCGCGTACAAAGACAGGCAGGACGGCGGTCTCTGGAGCCATACGGATAAAGATGCCGGCGCTGTCTGTCCATGAACGTAATGAGTCCGCTGCCCCCTTTTGAACATCGGCATCAGGTTCGATATGTCCGGCTGGAAATGTGAGGGCCGCGCCGCCGTTCCGCAAGTGCGCGCTTAATTGTCGTATGAGCCTGAAGCGTGACCCGGCATCATCCGTCACATAGGCCAGTTGTTTGCTCATATTTGGAAGCGCGGTTAAGAAGGGCCGGTCGAGCGCGATGATCCTTAAGTCAGGGCGATTCAACGCGATGAAGAGAGAGAGGGTATCGGTCATACCCGGATGATTGGATAAAGCCAAAAAAGCGGAAGACGGGATGCGGTCCCGGCCAAAGATCCGAATGTCGTCCACGAAATTTTGAGCGGTAAGACGCGAGGCAGTTACCAAGCCATGTGTGGCAATGGCTGAATCGAATTCAGTCATTTGGTGCGCGAATCGTAGCGGCGGTGAAAATAAAGTGAGGCGCAAAAGTCGCGCAAGAAACGGATGGTTTTGCCAACCGAAAGAAGAAATAAGATCTTCAAGATTGATTTTTGTAAGTGTGTCTAAATTGGAGGTTCTCATTCTGGTTCCATTGAAAAATGTAAAGGGTAGCCCTCCAGACCTGCAGCGAAGTGGGCTCGATTGATGCGTTTCTCTGCCTCGGATTTTGGAAGGGTTTGCACATAAGCCAGACCTGTCACATGCGCGATCAGCATAATCTCAAAGGCCTTCGGATTCGATTGAAAAAAGATTGTTTTCAAGATCTGCACAACAAAGTCCATCGGTGTGACATCGTCATTGTGGATGAGGACGCGATAGAGCGGCTCAAGCTCGGTCTCCTCTTCTTGTTCCTCGATGATCTGAATTTCAGGTGCAACGGCTACTTTCATGTAACTATACGGATTTTTTTCAAATGTGGATTTCTGTGTTCTGACCAAATCAATAAAGCTTACTCAGTGTTTCGAGCTCTGTCTGCGAAAGCTCGATGTCCGCAGCTTCGAAATTTTCCCGGATGTGCTGGGGATTCAAGGACATCGGAATCGTGATGACGCGCGGCTGCGCGACAAGCCACGCCAGGGCGATCTGGAATGAGTTCACCGAATGAGCATCTGCGATGCTCTGCAGTGTTTTGTTGACCGACAGGTTGCGAAATTTCACGGGCGAATAGGCGGTCAGCAAGATATCGTTTTGCTGACAATACTCCAGAACGCCGTTCTCCACGTAGGTACGGTCGGGCAGGCGATAGGGAACCTGATCCGTGAGAATGGGCGTTTCAGAGAGTGACCGGGCCTGTTTGAGAAGCTTCACGTTGAAATTGCTCACCCCGAGATGTCTCACCTTGCCCTCTTTTACTAATTGATTCAAGCCGCGGAAGGCATCCGTGAGCTGCGTAGCACTGCGCGGCGGCCAGTGGATGAGATACATGTCCACGTATTCCATTTGGAGGCGGCGCAGACTGTTTTCACATGATCGGAGGACCTGCTCGTATAGCAGGTGGGCAGGGTCCACTTTTGTAGTGATGAAAAGATTCTCACGTGAAGTGCGAGTTTCAAGGATGGCACGCCCCAGCAGTTCCTCGCTGTGACCATCCGCATAGACCTCCGCTGTGTCAAAGTGAGTGTAGCCAACTTCCAGCGCGGTTCGTACAGCGGTTAGTGAAGCGGGATCGCGCTTCGGATCCGGGTATGAATCGCCGCCAATTTTCCACATCCCAAACCCGATCTTCGGGATGGAAACGCCATGTACAGTTTCATGTTTCATAATTTTCTATTCCTTGACGGGGAGTGTGAAGCAAAACATACTTCCTTTATCCTTGCCTTGCGACTCGACCCAAATACGCCCACCATGGACTTCCACAATCCGTTTGGCAAGCGCCAATCCCACGCCGGTTCCTTCGCTGCGCGGATCCAATTTATCGAACAAGCCAAATACCCTTTCATGATAGGATGGATTGATTCCAATTCCGTTGTCTTTGACAAAGAACACCTGTTGACCTCGTTCTTTTCGTGCACCGATCTGGATGACGGGCACGGGCTGCTCGCCCATAAATTTGGCGGCGTTATCTATCAGGTTTTGCAGCACCTCGACCAAACGGGGACGGTCACCACAAATGATTGGCAGCTCTTTTTCCACCTCCACCTGGATATTACCCGCCATAAGGCGGCCCCGGGTCAATGCCAAGGCATCCTCGACAATTTTTGCAAATGGTGTATTGGATGGTGGATTCGTGATGCGTCCGATGCGCGAAAGCTCGAGTAATTCATTTAACAGGCGCTGCATCCTCTCTGTGGCTTCATTAATCCTTTGCAAATCCCCCTTGAATTTTACAGTATTCCCAGACTTTGCGTCCGCTTCCAGCAGGCCAAGGAATCCGCTGATCGTAATGAGCGGACTCTTGAGATCATGCGAGACCGTATACGTAAATCGCTCCAATTCAGCATTCTTTGTCTCCAGCTCCTGGATCGCTTTTTCGTGATCCGCCTCTATACGTTTACGCTCGTTGAGTTCGCTCTGCGCTTTGGCGAGTGCCTCATCAATTTTTCGAAGAGATTGACTAATGAGGAGAGTGGAAACAAGAATGTAAATGGTCTGGGCAGCCCAGAATGCGAAAGGAGGTACTGGCTCGGAACGGGGCAGAACCCCGTTTTGACCAAGGATGAGAAACACCGCGCTGGTAAAAATGCTGAAGAGGCTCCAGCCAAAGGCGGCACGCCAATTCAAAATCAGTCCTGCACAGACAATAACGACCAGATACCCCATGAAGGCAGGATTACTATAGTCTGCACCCGAGAACATGGCACTGGTAATCAAAAGCCATATTGCAAAAACGGTCAAAATCCCTATAGATCTTACATATCCGCAATTGACCAGTTGTTTAAAAAGGAGCAGTGCAGATATAAAAGGCACAATGATTAGAGTGCGTTTGAGAATGAGTTCAGGTTTTATGGGAGCCAAAATCCCATAGGCGAGGGCAGCCGTAATTAATATCCATAGAATAATATTCAACAAAGTGGCGGCGCGGGATTTATCTTCATCTCCCTCAAACGAAGGCGGTCCAAGCCATTGTCGTATATTTATAAACATGACGGGACTCCTGAAAGCCAACCAGAATTAGGGAAATTTATACAACAACGTTCCTTGCGACCCAAATCAAATCTCTTCTTTTGCCATTCCTGGCAGGAGCGGCTCGATCACGCGCGTCAGAATGGGGCCAATGATGGCGAGCAACAGAACATATGCCGCTGACAAAGCTCCCAACTGCGGTCCAAGTCCCGCACTCACTCCCAGCCCGGCAATGACAATGGAGAATTCACCACGCGCAACCAGCGCCACACCAGCGCGCATCGCTTCCAATGAACTGGTTTTCGCACGGCGCGCAGCCCACCAGCCGGTAAGAATTTTCGTCAGGGTAGTAATCAATCCCAAACCTGCGGCAAGTAGAAGGACAGGAGGCAAAGAAGCGGGATCAATTTGGAGTCCGAAAAATAAAAAGAAGATAGCGGCAAACAAATCTCGCAATGGGGAAAGCAGATTATGGGTCCGTTCGGCAATCGGTTCCGAGAGCGCGATCCCGATCAGAAATGCTCCGATCGCGGCGGAAACCTGTAGGCGTTGTGCCAACCCTGCAATGAGCAGGACTGATCCAAACGTGGTCAGGAGGATGACTTCATCCGATTGATGCGCAATGAATGAACTGAATTTCTTACCATACCGCACCGCAACAAACAACACAACTCCCACCGCGATCAGCGCCACAACTACAGAGATCATGGCCTGTGAAATTCCCTGCCCAATGAGGAGCACAGCCACCAGCGGCAAATAGACTGCCATCGCAAAATCTTCGAAAACAAGAATGGAAATGATGGTCGGCGTTTCCCGGTTGTTTAATCGCCCCAACTCAGCCAGAACTTTTGCGATCACGCCCGAGGATGAAATGTAGGTGATGCCACCGAGTAAGAATGCGGCTAATGGAGACCATCCGAGCAAAAAGCCTGCTATCAGCCCAGGTGGAAAGTTAAGGACAAAATCAAGAATGCCTGCCGGAAACCCGGTTTTCAAATTGGCGATTAATTCTTCACCCGTGTATTCGAGGCCAAGCATAAAGAGCAGAAGGATGACGCCAATCTCCGCGCCGATATGAACAAACTCTTCACTGAATTGAAGGGGAAGAATGCCCCCATTTCCAAAAGCGAGACCTGCGAGCAGATAAAGTGGAATGGCCGAAAACCCCAGTCGGCTGGCCAGGCGCGTCAGAATCGCCAGACCGATAATGGCGATGCCAAGTTCAATAAAAACTAGGGAAATATCAGGCACCCCTCCATTGTACACAAGAAAAATCCCATCGCATGGGATGGGATCACATGAATTGATTTTAGAAATTGAAACTCATATCCCCAAGCGATTGATCCCATCGAAGGCGGCCGTCTTGTAGCACTCCGCCAGGGTAGGATAGTTGAACACGTTGTTTATGAAATATTCGATTTTGCCCTGGAATGCCATGACTGCTTGGCCAATGTGGATCAACTCACTGGCACCCTCTCCGATAATATGCACACCCAATAATTCGTGTGTGTCGAGGTGAAAGATTAATTTCAGAAGACCCGATTGGTCGCCAATGATCTGCCCGCGGGCGATCTCGCGGTATTGGGCTTTGCCAACTTCATAGGCGATTCCCTGCTCCGTCAGTTCCTCCTCGTTGCGACCCACGGTCGAAATTTCGGGGATCGTATAAATGCCATACGGAAAAAGTTCAGGCGTGCTCTGAGTTGGGACTCCAAACGCGTGACAGGCCGCGAGACGGCCCTGTTCCATGGAGGTGGATGCAAGCGAAGGAAAACCGATCACATCTCCCACCGCGTAGATATTTGGGATACTTGTCTGGTAATGTTCGTTCACCTTCAAGAGTCCTCGTTCATCTGTTTGCACATCAATGGCTTCGATATTGAGGGAGCGAGTCGCTCCGGTCCGCCCGATGCTGTAGAGCGCCATCTCGGTAATGATCTGTTTCCCACTGAGCAAGTGTATTTTTACACGGTCACCATGCTCATCATTGATTGGCTCGATCGTATCCACTTCCTCGCCCAGCCGCATAATGGTGCGCTCTTGATTGAAATGATAGGTGAGCGAATCGATGATCTCCGCATCGACAAAGGGCAGTAAACGGCGTCGCTTATCAAGGATCGTCACGCGTACGCCGAGAGCGGCAAAAATACTGGCATATTCGAGTCCGATTACGCCTGCGCCGACGACGGTCAGGGTGCGAGGAAGATGGTCGAGCTGGAGCAAGTCGTCGCTGATAAAAATCCGCTTTCCATCAAAAGGGATACGATCGCTTTTCGTGGCGCGGGTCCCTGTGGCGATGACAATATGCGCGGCAGTCACATCGCGCCAGCCGCGTCCATCGACGTACTTCAGGCGGACGGTATGGGCGTCTACAAACGAGGCTTCCGCTGAAACCAGCTCGACGCGGTTGCGCTGAAGCTGATGGCGGACAATATCGAGTTCATGCTGGACAACATGATCGGTCCGATACAACAAATCTGCCATCGTGATGTTCTGTTTAACGGTGTATGAGGCGCCGTAGAGGCCGTGTTCGCGATAACCCGAAAGATGCAACACTGCCTCGCGTAGGGTTTTGCTAGGAATAGTACCCGTGTTGATACATACTCCACCAATGATAGTTTTCCGTTCAACGACTGCCACGCGCCTGTTGAGCTTTGCCGCCTGAATCGCAGCACGCTGACCTGCCGGTCCCGATCCAATCACGAGCAAATCATAATCATATTCTGGCATAGCATTCTCCTACAAAAATGATGAGGCATTGCGAACCTGCATTTTGACCGTGAGACAGAAGAAGGCTGTCCTAATGTTCTTTTAAGAGCGCGAAAATCTTACTCAGCTAATGAACGGATATAGTCCAGGTCCAGTTCACCTTTTGCCCCCCAGCCTTTCGTTCCTTCCGGTATCTCCGGGCGGAATTTTTCATACAAATCATAGGCTTTGCTTTTCAGTTGTTTGGGTGTGTACGCCTTGGTGAGTTTTTCCATCGCAGCACGAGCCTCATCGAGATCATCCTTGAATTTCTGTTTGAGGTACGTATTAACGCTCTCCGCATGGATCGCTTCCCCTTTAATCGCGGCGCGTAAGCCTTGTGGCGTTTTGATGGCGGGAACATCTCGTCCCAGGATTTCAATGAATTCCGTTTTGACGGGCCTTTGCTTTTTGACTTCTTTCTCTTTTTCTTCTTCAGATTTCTCTTCGTAGATCCCCAATCGCCGCCCTTTGGATTGAGCATTCAGACCAGCCACAGCTTTGCCCAGGGTTAGCGCTGTTTCTTCATCGTAACCCAGTCGTTCTGCCACGACCGCTGCCCACAAAGTCAACACCGGGGCGCGGTTGATCTTGATCGTCTTATTTGCCATTTTACTCCTTTACTAAAGCAAGATTCTCAGTGGTGAAGAAGTAATGTTGTGGATACTATACACTAATTTTTGGCTTGAATCAACAAAACCATCTTGTGAGAGACAGGTTTTGAAAGATTTTGAAAAAATAAATTGTTCACAATTCTCCGTTAGTTCTGCACAAATTCTGCAAATTTGCTCGGTATGCTTTGAGGAAATAGAAAGAAAAGGAGATTTTGATAACGAATGAATAAGAATAATTTTCTAAAAGGGAGGAAAACACGATATTG
>DATFQC010000200.1:0-7458 GCA_035264425.1 Anaerolineales bacterium | reverse complement strand
CAGATAACCCAGCTTTTGATTAACAGTATCGACCATGCGGCCGTTGTTATATTTTGCCGTCGATTCCTTGATACGGGCTGAAACGAGATCGCCAATACCTCCCAGTTTCATGTGACCGTATGCATCCGTGGCTCGGTCTTCGAACACCATTTCGCCCCCCTGGAACATGGCACCTTCTGAGACCAAAACGACCGAATAACGGCTCGGGTTCAGGGCGCGATCATGCATTAATAATTCCGTCAGCCGTTCGATATCAAATTTATGCTCGGGGATCACACAACGGTGGGCCGCGCCCGCCATCGTGGGAAGCATGGCAGTAAAGCCGGCATATCTTCCAAATACTTCCAGCACCACGACGCGTTCATGAGAGCCGCCTACCGTCCGCAGGCTGTTTGCCAGCTCAATCGTACGGGTCACACAGGTGCTGAACCCAATACAATAGTCTGTGCCTGGCACATCATTATCCATCGTTTTGGGAATGGCAACCACTTTCATGCCTTCCTGGTACATGCGCACGCCATAACTGAGCGTATCATCTCCGCCGATGGGAATAAGATAATCGATGCCCAGAAAGTCAATGTTTTTCAAAACTTCTTCCGTTAAGTCATTGACATCGGCGGTGTATTTTTCCTGAAGTGCAGGGGGAAGACGGTCACGCCTGACTTTGGATGGATTCGTGCGCGAAGTATGCAGGAAAGTGCCCCCGGTTCGCCCAGCCCGGTTAACCACCTCCTCCGTCAACACCTGGAAGTTGTTGCTGTTGTCTGCATCCGCATCGCGGACTACATCGATCAACCCCGCCCAGCCGCGGCGGATACCAATCACTTTATAGCCTTCGCGCGTCGCTCGAATTGTCACCGCACGGATTGCGGGGTTCAGCCCCGGTACGTCACCACCGCCGGTTAGAATACCAATCACCCCTGGTTTTTTTGCGTTCATAGTCGTCTCCAAATCGCTTTAATGATAATTTCTTAATTCCTGTATTTTACAACTTTCCAGGCGGAATAGGTAAGAGGGCATAACGTTACAAGTCGTCTTTTATAAAGAACAAAGGCGTTGCTCAATATGCAACACCTTTGTTTTGTAAGTTGGAACCCGGAACTTGTGACTTGGAACTTTTTATATCATCGTTGGTTCTTCATACACCCCGAACACTTCTTTCATCACCTGGATGATCTCACCCAGGGATGCATAGGAGTGCACAGCTTCCATGAGATAGGGCATGGTGTTTTCCGTGCCTTCCATGGCGATGCGAAGCTTATCCAGTGCCTGACCAACCCGTCCGTTATCCCGCGTCTTGCGAAGTTCAGCTAATCGGGCTACCTGTCTTTCATAGCCCTGCGGATCCATTTCGAGAATAGGGATTGTCAGGGGTTTCTTTTCTGCGTACGCGTTGACACCCACAATCTTGCGGATGCCCTGATCGATTTCGCGTTGATAACGATAGGCCGCGTCGGCAATCTCACTTTGAAAGAAACCCTTTTCGATGGCAGGAATGACACCACCCAGGTTCTCGACACGGCGGAAATAGTCATACGTTTCCTGTTCGATGCCGTCTGTCAGGGCCTCGACGAAGAAACTGCCTCCCAGTGGGTCGACCGTGTTCGTCACTCCAGATTCCTCTGCAATGATCTGCTGGGTGCGCAAGGCAATGGTCACTGCATGTTGAGAGGGAAGTGCCAGCGCTTCATCCAGCGAATTGGTGTGCAGGCTTTGTGTGCCGCCTAATACGGCCGCCAGAGCCTGAAGCGCCACACGCACCACGTTATTTTCAGGTTGTTGGGCAGTGAGCGAAACTCCGGCTGTCTGGGTATGGAATCGCAACAACCACGAGCGCGGATTCTTGGCCTTGAAGGTTTCTCGCATCTCGCGTGCCCAGATGCGGCGCGCGGCGCGGTATTTGGCGATCTCTTCGAAGAAGTCATTATGTGCATTAAAGAAGAACGAAAGACGCGGGGCAAATTCATCGACATCCATGCCGCGCCCAATCCCCCAGCGCACATATTCCAGTCCATCGCCAAGCGTGAATGCCAGTTCCTGCGCGGCAGTAGAACCCGCTTCACGGATGTGATAGCCAGAGATGGAAATCGTATTCCATTGTGGCACTTTTTGCGCGCCGAATTCCATCGTGTCGACAACGAGTCTCATCGAAGGTTCAGGTGGAAAGATATATTCTTTTTGGGCGATGAATTCTTTGAGAATGTCGTTTTGAGTCGTGCCGCGCAATTGATCCGTACGGATACCTCTATTCTCTGCCGCGGCAAGATACATCGCCCAGATGATGGCGGCCGGCGAATTGATCGTCATACTTGTGGATACTTTATCGAGCGGAATGCCATCCAGCAGAATTTCCATGTCTTTCAACGAAGAGACAGCCACGCCGCATTTGCCAAATTCGCCCAGTGCTTCGGGCTGGTCAGTGTCGTAACCCATCAGCGTGGCAAGATCAAAGGCAATGGATAAGCCCGTCTGTCCCTGGCTCAGCAAATATTTGAAGCGCTCATTGGTCTCCTCGGCAGTGCCGAAACCTGCGAACATGCGCATCGTCCAGAGCTTGGAGCGGTAGAGCGTGGGGTGAACGCCGCGTGTAAAGGGGTATTCCCCTGGAAGTCCAAGGGAAGCAGCGTAATCTGTATCCGCCAGATCGAGCGGTGTGTAGAGTCGGTTAATCGATTCAGAGGAAGTTGTGATAAATTCGTCAGCACGTTCAGGCAGGGAAGACAAAGCTTTCTTTAAAGATATCTCTTCCCATTTTTTAAGGGAGCCGCTTAATTCATCCAGTTTCTTTTTATCGTACATAACTCTCTCCTTTGGCAAACGTAAAGGAATTATAACCCCCGGCGCCCTCTGGATATCTTCCCAATGCGTAACGATAAGTAAATTTTTTATTTGAAATTTGGGAGAGGAGGGGAGGGGGTGGTATACTCGCCTCCACAAAGGTACCTATGCCTCGTTTTGAAATTGATGTTGACCCCTGTGACCACCTCACCGCTGATGCAATTGGGAAGCCAGGTCAGCGAGTTTTTTATATCCAAGCCTTTCAGGATCAGCGCACGATTACAGTAATCATTGAAAAGGCACAACTGCATTCCCTCGCGATCGGCGTGGAACAGTTTCTTTCGCAAGTCAATGAGCAAAACCCGGATCTGTCTGAAGCCTCCGGCGATTATGTGGAAGAAGTGATGCGGATCAACCCGCCCGTTGATCCGCTTTTCCGCGTCGGCGAAATTGGTCTTGGCTATGACAAAGACCGCGATCTGGTTGTACTGTTCGTCAAGGAATTATTGACGGAAGAGGAAGATGCTGAAACCGCCGCGGTCGTCCGCTTTTGGGCCTCTCGGACGCAAGTACGCATGCTGGCGCGCTGGGGCGTAGAAGTTGTCGGGCGCGGACGTCCGGTTTGCCCGCAATGTGGTCAGCCGGAGGAACCGGAAGGACATTTTTGCCCGAAGAAGAATGGATACAAGCATTAGGGTTTTACCAGCTCCTGATAGAGCCTTATGAATTCTCCCCAAGAAAAAATTGCCTCAGCGATACAGTTACGTGAAACAGAAAAACATGAAGAGGCTCGTGAACTTCTCCTTGAATTACATGCAGAATTTCCGAATGACCCGCAGGTAAATTACCAATGTGCATGGATTCACGACCTCCTTGGTTTAGAACGCGAAGCCATCCCGTTTTATGAAAAGGCTATTCAAGCAGGCTTAAAGGGTGATGAATTAAAAAATGCGTTGCTTGGCATGGGGAGCACATATCGCTGTATCGGCGAATATCAAAAATCCATTGATACATTTCAACATGCCTTGACTTTGTTTCCCAACTCGCACGAATTCAACGTTTTTCTTGCGATGGCTTATCACAATATTAATGAGTATTCAAAAGCGATGGAACTGTTGTTGAACAGCCTGGCAGCCACATCAAAAGACGAAGGCATAATTCGCTATCAGCGCGCCATTCGCTTTTATTCTGATAAACTCAACGAAATATGGTAACAGATCAATTACGAACCGCCATCCAGTGCGGCGACTATGAAATCAAAGGCCAATTCACCTTTGGCTCAAACTACACCTTCCTCGTCACTGTCCAGCACGAAGGCAGGGAATACTCCGCGGTTTACAAACCCTTACAGGGTGAACAGCCACTCTGGGATTTTCCTGAGAATACCCTGGCGGGACGTGAGGTGGCCGCGTATCTTGTCAGTGAGGCGCTTGGTTTTCACATCGTGCCGTTTACCACGCTCCGCGAGGAGGGTCCCTATGGCGCGGGATCGCTCCAGCAGTACATTGACTATGATCCCGAATATCACTACTTCAATTTCACAGAGGAAGACCGGCGGCTTCTCAAACCAGTTGTACTCTTTGACTTGCTTTGCAACAACGCCGATCGAAAGGGCAGTCATGTCTTTTTCGAGAATGACACGCATCACCTGTACGCCATCGATCACGGGATTTGTTTTCATCAAGATGATAAACTGCGGACCGTATTGTGGGATTTCAGCGGGCAAAAGATCCCGGAGGACTTGCTTTCCCGTCTCTCCCTCAGCCGAAGCCTGCTCACTGAGCTGGAACGTTATCTCAACCTGCACGAAATCTCTGCCCTGCACGCTCGCGCGGAAGCTATTCGCAAAAAGGGAGTCTTCCCCCGCCAGCCGCGTGACCGTCGCGCCATGCCTTGGCCGCCGCTCTAAACCCCTCATGTGATTGCGAGGGCAATGCTCTCGAACGTAGCGAGATGCCCGAAGCAATCCCTAACTCAATGAGAGATTGCTTCGTCGCAATCGAACGCTCCTCGCAATGACATGATATGGAGACCCTATGCATTACAACCTCGCCCTCATCGGATTTGGAAACGTTGCCCGCGCGTTGGCACGACTTTTACTTCGCAAGCAGGATCTGCTTAAATCGCAATATGACACAACCTTTTCGTTCACAGGCATTTCTACAGGACGACACGGTTTTGCAGTCGATCCGAATGGACTTGATATTCAAAAAGCGCTGGAACTTGTAGAAAGTGGAAAGTCAATTGATTCACTTTCAACGATCCCGGTCGAAGACTCTCTGGCAGTCATCAAAAATTCTCAAGCCAATGTCATGTTTGAAAATTCACCCGTCAATACACAGACCGGACAACCCGCGCTTGATCATATCCGCACGGCACTGGAACTTGGTATGCATGCCATCACTGCCAACAAAGGACCGGTTGTTCACGGCTATCGCGAATTGACCACGCTGGCAAGATCACAGGGGAAAACGTTTGGTTTTGAGTCAACTGTGTTGGGTGGCTCACCGGTCTTCTCTGTTTTTCGTGAAACCTTTCCGCTGGCAGAGCTTTCTTCATTCAAGGGGATTCTCAACGCCACCACCAACATTATTCTTTCAAGGATGGAAAACGGCGAATCCTATGATGATGCGGTGAAATATTGCCAATCCGTAGGTGTCGCAGAGACCGATCCCACCAATGATGTAGATGGCTGGGATGCGGCGATCAAGGTTGCAGCACTGATCACGGTACTGATGGATATCCCATTTACACCCCAACAAGTAAGTCCCCAAGGCATTCGTGGCATCACACCCGAAATGATTGAAAAAGCCAAAGCCGAAGGCAAGCGTTATAAACTGGTCTGCTCAGTTGAAAAAATGGGAGACCAGATCAATGCCCGTGTCGCGCCAGAACGCCTGGATTCATCTTCGCCATTATATGGAATGATGAATTCGTCCACGGGTGTATCCTTCCGCACGGATGTTTTGCCGGATTATTCGATTACTGTCTCTGAGCGCGAAGGCATGGCCGGCGGACCGATCGAAACAGCATATGGTTTGTTTGCAGATTTTGTGAACGCAGTTAAATAAGTCTACTCTTGGAGCAACCAAAATGGATTTAAAAGACCCGGCCTCATACACTGATCTTTCCCAAGGGAAAATTCAGCACATTGATTTTCACATCAACGTTGATTTTTCCACACGCACGTTTGACATCGAAGCCATGTATCAATTGCAGGAGCCAGTGAATGGCTCCCTTTTTTTGGACTCTTTCAAAATTGATCTGAAGGAGGCTCGCACAAATGGTAATAGCCTGGAATGGGAATTTGATCCCGAGGATGAAATTTTAGGACAACGTTTGCATTTGAAAGGATTTGAAGGTCAGTCAACGTTTACACTCGTGTTTCGTACCTCCCCTGAAGCACGCGCCATCCAATGGCTTAGTGCCTCACAAACAGTGGGAGGGAAACATCCTTTTCTATTCAGTCAGT
The DNA here is from genome assembly GCA_035264425.1 of Anaerolineales bacterium. GTDB lineage: Bacteria > Chloroflexota > Anaerolineae > Anaerolineales > Villigracilaceae > Defluviilinea. The sequence continues at coordinate 1,208 of DATFQC010000200.1, read as the reverse complement.
GTCAGGCAATCCATGCACGCAGTATCTTTCCCTGCCAGGATTCGCCCTCTGTGCGATTCACCTATTCAGCGGAAGTGGAAGTCCCTCAGGAGTTGGTTGCTGCAGTGGCAGCTGAATTAATCGAGGTCCAGGAGGGGAAATGGACCACGTTCGTGTTCAAGATGCCGCAGCCAATCCCATCCTATTTGTTTGCGTTGGCAGTGGGCAATCTCGCCTTCCAGGAATTGGGCCCGCGCACAGGCGTCTACGCCGAGCCAGAGACCATCGCCGCCGCGGCCTGGGAATTTGCCGAGAATGAGACCAAGATCGTCGAGGCGGAAAAACTGCTCGGTCCGTATTTGTGGGGAAGATATGATCTATTGGTCTTGCCACCCTCTTTTCCCTACGGTGGGATGGAAAATCCCCGTCTCACGTTTCTAACGCCGACAGCCATTCTAGGCACGCGTGGTCACACCTCCCTGATCACGCATGAACTCGCGCATGCCTGGACGGGGAACCTAGTGACCAATGCGACCTGGCAGGATTTCTGGCTAAATGAGGGTTGGACGACCTATGCTGAAACACGCATCACCGAAATATTGGAAGGCACGGACTCCAAAGATTTGCATTTAGCATTTAATGAAAAACAACTGATCGCGATCATGGAACGAGTAGGAATGAACTCACCCCAAACTTGCCTCAAGTTGCCTAATGAAAAGGATGTCGATTCGTTTGCCACCAGTATTCCGTATTACAAAGGTTGCTTTTTCCTGCAGGAATGTGAATATGCAGTAGGACGCGAACGCTTTGATGAGTTTATCCAAAACTACATGGCTAGCTTTCAATTCCAATCTTTGACCACCGAGGCATTTCTGGATTTTTTGAAAGCAGAACTACCAGAAGTTTTTGAAAAAGTCGATGTGCACAAGTGGATCTATGAACCAGCTCTGCCCGAAGAGTGGCATAGACCAAAATCCTATCTGTTTGATGAAGTCCAGCAGGCGTTGAAAGATTACGAAAAGGGTATCAAACCAACGAAAGAACAGATACAGAACTGGCATCGCTATCAGGTTTTGTCTTTTCTACAAGGACTGCCGAAAAAAATATCGGCTGAAGATTGTCAATACTTCGATGCTATTCTTGAGCTTGAAAAAAGAAACGATGTTGCATTCTTTTCTTTTTTCTATGTTATCTGCATTATGAGCGGCTATGAAGCGATCCTGCCGCGC
>DATFQC010000199.1:0-4425 GCA_035264425.1 Anaerolineales bacterium | reverse complement strand
GCTAAATGCCCCGGCCAGATAAATGGCTCTCTTACGCAATTGTCTGGCGGTAATTTTATTTTCTTCGGCGCGCTGACCTTCGACTTCAGCCAATTTCTTTGCATGTTCCAATTCACGCTGATATTGTGCCTCCCGCTCCGCGGCTTCACGTTCGTTCACCTCCATGGAGGTGGTTAGGAATTCGCGTTCCAACATATTCATTTCATCTTTATGGACAATTGCCCATTCGCGAGCCTGCGCCAATCGTGCGCCGCGATAGAGCACGTCGGGTGTATGTTCCAGGCCAGACCATTCCTGTGCGGCTTCCGTCAATTGCCGGTGCAGGCGCAGGCTTTCGCGGTTTTCCTCCAGCCAGCTGCGCAAGGTGGGCCACTCCCGGATCAGTGCCTCATGCGCCACTTCAACCGAGTCCTTGTGGGTGATAACCAATCTTGCGTCGGCCAATGCTTTCAATACAGCATGCGTAGAAATTTCATCCTCAGGCTTCAGGATCAATTCGTCGAATGTGGCACGGCGGCGAGTATCGGCAGTGGAGGTTTCGTTGCCCAGTTCGGTCAATCGCAGAAAAATCCTGCGTGCAATGAATTGTTGTTCACGCGTGAATTGGTCTGTAAACACGGTCTCGACGGTTTCTGCGATGGCGCCGCGTACCCCTCCTGAAGAGGCATAGCCGCCCAAGGTCATTATGCGTCCCCGACGTCTCTGCCATGTTTCGAATAATGCATGGGAAAGCAAGGGCAATGCACCCGGCTCATTTCCTACATCGTGCAATAACAAATCAGCAAGCCCAGGTTCCAACTCCCAGCGACCGCGGCGAGCTGGTTCTTCCACGGCCCGACGCAGTTCATCCTCATTCATTGCACCGATATATTCCTGATTCTCAGCCAATGCTTCACGTAACTGGACATAGTCTGCACAATGAGCATAGAAGTCCGCTCGCAAGGTAATCACTACGCTGATGGGACCCCTCGCCTCAGACGAAGCCGCGAGCAGGTTTCCGATCAATAAGGTTTTTTCTTCCTCCGAGCGACACAGCGTGAATAATTCCTCGAACTGATCAATGACCAGTAACAGATGTGAATTAGGTTCCGATTGCCCATTGCGCTTGGCAAAAATCTGCAGACTGCGTGGGTCACGTAACAGATCGTCCATTAATGTGGCCGTGGCAGACACCGACTCACTTTCAGTCGTCAGGCTCGCCGCAAGGCTTTCCAAGGGATGCGCCGTGGGAGTGAGGATATGAATATGCCAACTAGCCGATTTCCGGTTCCAGCGCAGAGCCGGGACCAATCCGGCGCGCACGAGCGAGGATTTGCCACTGCCCGAGGCGCCGACCACCGCGACGAAACGCGTCTTGTGTGTCAACCCGTTCGAAGTTAAGGAAAGGACGCGTTCCGTTAATTTGGCTGTCAGCGTTTCTCGACCGACGAACAAGTCTGCATCGGTTTCATCGAAATAATTCAATCCCTTATAAGGACAAAGCCCCAGGCCGGGTGCATCTTCCCGTCGTACATTGGCAGCAAGCTCCAGAAGTCGCATGATTGCTTTAGGTTCACTTTGCAAGCCAAGAGCAGGAACAAAGCGAGCCTCAATGGTAGGGATGTCGGGTAAACGTAAATTTTGTTCAAGGCGGCTGATTTGCGCGTGGCTGTAGCCTACCTGAACCGAAAGTTCAAGCTGCGTCAGGCCCGCGGCGCGGCGCAGGTAACGCAATAAATCACCGAAGGTAGTGAATTTTTCGAGTGTAGCAGCAGGAATTGAAGGGCCCATATGCAGTTGCTCTCCAGCAGATCGGTTAGTTCTGGCGAGGATAGCATATGTTTTTGAGTTTGGTAAATTTTGGTAAAAAATGGCAATTCCGGTAAAGGGCGGCGTGCTACCTTGATGTCATCAAAAGACCGCTGCGCAAATGCAGGAAAACACCTGCACTCTCGCACGCAAATTCAAACGGTCGAAAAGGAGAACAAAATGAATAAGAAAATTGCTTTATTAATGATCGGTTTGGTGTTGGCTGCACTGGTTCTTGCCGCGTGTGGCTCGGCAGTAGATTCCAGCTTTCCTACGGGAAAATTCGTACTGTCAGACAGCGAATATGAGGGAGTCTATTTCAATAAAGATGGAACCTGGTCTGCCTTTGCTTTCGGGCAGGATATTGCAAAAGGGACTTATCATGTCAAGGGCGATCTCTATACGGAGGATGCAAGTCCGGATGCATGTCCCAATAAGGCAACCTACAAATATCTATTTGACGGGACGAACCTCAAATTTGAACTCGTCGGTGAGGATACATGTCAGAACAGACGAGAATCCTATGATGGCGTGACATATGTTCTATCGAAGTAATCGTCATTTCTCAACAATGAAGCCTCGCGGACATCTGTCCGCGAGGCTTTTTATTTGCAGATATTCACTTTTCTAAAATTTAGTGGTGATGTCCCTGTTCTTGTGTTATGTATTGTTCAGGATTTTGATCAAACTGCTCTTTGCAATCGAGCGAGCAAAAATAGTAGGTTTGCCCATCATATTCTGATCGGGCTTGAGCCGTGTCATAGGTTACTTCCATACCACAAACGGGGTCTTTTAATGTTTCATGCATACGTCTCTCCTTTCACACCTTGTATAACGCTTCTGGTTCTAAATTGTTATCCGCTTGGAAACTCTGGAATAGCTAGAAAATTAGTCTGTACGCATCCTTGTATAAAGATAAATTAAGAATGCGCCTAAAATGAGAGAGGGAAGCACGATCAGGCCAGCCTCGGGGCCAAACGCGCCACCCGTCCAAAGCTCTGGACCCTGGACTTTGATGCGAGTCAATGCGTAGATATCCAACCCGGAGACGGGAAATCCGAACACGACGCCTTCGAAAAAATTCCAGCCGATGTGCAATCCTATCGAAAGCCAGAGCTGCCCGGTGCGGATATAACCATAGGCGAGATAAACCCCTGCAAAGAAAATTCCGACCGCACTGACCCAGGTCGCGTTAGGATTGCCAAGATGTAGAAGGCCGAACACTGCAGAAGAGATAATTACACCCCAGAACAAATTAAATCCGCTGGCAATGGTTTGTAGCTGATAGCCTCGCGAGAGCAATTCCTCATTCCAACCCACAATAATAAAGACAATGAAAAATGTGATCATGTTACGAACGACTACCTGGATGGGATCGAATTCCCATGCAAAGCCTACGAACGTCAGCCAGCCGAGAGCAAGCATGAGGATATAGATAAATCCCATTTGTACGAATGTGATGCCTATACCGGCCAGGATATCGAGCAACGTCTGTTTATCAAGTTTCAAACCCAGGCTTTCAAACGATCGTTTGTCCAGCCAGCGACGTGCGATATAAACCGAACCTGTAATAATAAGAAAGTTTAGTATTTGCGACCACAGCAATGATCCATTGAGTGGACCAAGGAAACTGCTGGCAATTGAAAGCACTGCCCCCAGCACAATCAGCAGAATCGTCTGGATCAATAATCGCCAGCCGGCGCGCAGGCGCGGTTCATTTGGAGAAAGAAATATCCGAGCCAGAATGGAACGATCTTGTGGAGCTTGAATTTCAGACATGAGATAAGACTCCTTTCAGGAAACGATGTTTGATCTTACTTCTCTTATTATCAAGGGATGCGATAAATTGAATAGACTTTATCGGGCGTTTGGTTGACCAATTTCAAATTCTTAATCGTTTCATACAGCGCTTCACGTGTCGTTGGCGTGAACTGACCCACAGGCTCATTTACAACAAAGTCCAAACCTCTTTCATAAATCATGATATGTGTATAACCCTGTGTCTTCCAATGCCGGATGATTTCTGCAGGCGTTTTATATAAAAAGAGATCCTGTGAGAAATTGTAATTGATGGCATCCGGCTGGATGCGGCGCGACAAACTATACGAGCGTGGCTCGAAAAGACTATAAATATATGCATCACCCGGCAATTCGTCCATGGCTTTCATCAGCGCGGCGTAAGAGGGATTGACGCGTGCAATGTAGCCTGCGCGGCTTTGTGCTCCAAAGGCTATCGCCAGCGGATTGCGTTGCAGGACAAACATCGTATTATCAAAGACTGTCAGCGCTATGACGACAGCAATTATCACGTTTGAAAAAAAGCTGATTCTGAATCTCGAAGAGTCAAATGACTTAAGCATCTCCCAGCCTAACGCGGTGGGAATGGCAAACGGCATCAGTCCGGGCAGGAGGAGTCGCGCTTGCCATAAATATAATGAGTTGATGACGCCGAAGGTCCATGCTGCGAATGTGATAACAGAGAAAAGGCCAATCGCTTGCAAAGAGAGGCCGCGATCTGAGTCCTGATGACCGCCCGCGGCAAGAATCCATAAGGCAAACGGAGCGAGAAGCAGAAATAGCGGACCGATCCTTCCATCAAAAAAGTTCTGGTCGCGAACTCCCAATACAACATTGAGC
>DATFQC010000198.1:0-3937 GCA_035264425.1 Anaerolineales bacterium | reverse complement strand
TGATCGGCTCAGGTGCCATTGGTGTGGAATTTTCTACCATATGGCGCTCTTATGGCGTCGACGTCACGATCGTCGAAATGCTCCCGCGTCTTGTTCCCCTGGAAGATGAAGAAGTTTCAAAAGATTTGAAAAAGGAATTTGAAAAGCGTGGCATTAAATGCCTGGTCGGGAATAAGGTCGAATCCGTCGAAGCGACTCCTAATGGGGTGAAAGTGAAAGTATCCGCCGAAGGGAAGGAAACGACTCTCGAAGCCGAGCAGGCATTGGTCGCGATCGGGTTCCGTCCTAACTCCAAGGGATTTGGTCTGGAAGAGATCGGAGTCAAGCTCAACGAACGCGGCTTTGTCGAGATCAATGAGAAAATGCAGACCAGCGTACCGAACATCTATGCCATCGGTGACCTGACGGGCAAACTGATGTTGGCGCATGTTGGTTCGGCGATGGGTATCATCGCGGCGGAGAATATTGCAGGGGCAGAGACGGTCACGCTGGATTACGAGATGATGCCGCGTGCCACGTATTCGCATCCGCAGGTCGCGTCGTTTGGGCTGACCGAAGCACAGGCACGGGAACGCGGCTACAGTATCAAGGTCGGACGCTTCCCATTCCAGGCGAATGGCAAAGCGCTGGGACTTGGCGACTACGCCGGTTGGGTGAAGATCGTCATGGATGAAAAATACGGCGAGATTTTGGGCGCGCATATGATAGGTCCGGAAGTGACCGAATTGCTCCCAGAGCTTACCCTCGCGCACCTTATGGAACTCACCCCGCACGAAATTGCTCGCAACGTCCATGCACATCCGTCGCTGAGCGAAGTGCTGATGGAAGCAGCCCACGCGGCTGAAGGAAGTCCGATCCATATCTAATCGAGTGGGAATGGAAGCAGTCCTGGAAACGTTTCCAGGACTGCTTTGTTTTAACGCGACATTGGGTGCTTCACTCTATCTTAATTAGGAAAGATCAGTTTCATTGACTGAACTGTCCTCCTCAAAAGAACATATCCGATTGCGTCCTGTGCGCTTGGCTTTGTAAAGGGCCTGGTCAGCTCGCTGGATGAGAACCTCAGCCTCGATATCATCCCCGTGCAAGGCGCTCAAACCCATGCTTAGGGTAAGGGGCTGCTTCAGGTCCAGGGACACGGTCATCGCAGCGCGGATTCGTTGGGCTACTTCCCGTGCACCCACGATCCCGGTTTCCGGAAGAATGATTGCAAATTCTTCGCCCCCAACCCGGGTCAATACATCCGCTCTGCGGTGTCCTTTTTGAAGGCACATCACGACAAACTGGAGGGCCTTGTCTCCTGCCGGATGACCATAGGTATCGTTGTATTTTTTGAAATGGTCAATATCTATCATAATAATAGACAGGTTACGGCTGAATCGCCGGCTGCGCTCTACCTCATTCCTAAGAAAAAGATCAAAATAACGCCGATTGTAGATGCCGGTCAGGGCATCGGTGAGTGAAAGCTCGACAACCTGGGCGTGCAAGTCCGAGGCTTTGAAAGTGGCTGCAAGTTGCCTCGCGATAATCGCGCATGGCCCCAGATTTCCTGCATCGAAAGTCACGTATCCTAGTGGTTCATCCTGAAAAACCAGGGGTACGAGAGCCAGATCCAGTAGTTCATTTTGTGGATAAAGCGTAGGTGGTGGAAACTCGCGGGTGACAAAACGCTGGCTGGTCAACTCCAGATTCGAGTTGAGTAATACACTCCATGCAACAGGATCATTTTCCTCAGGTTCAAAGAGTGCAACTCGAGCGTGTCGAATACCTATCGACGTGAGATGGGCATCCAGAACTTCAACAGCATGGCTTTTATCTAACGTAACATTTAGTCGAGCCGTAAGTTCACTCAGCGCCTGGGACAAAATTTCGCGTTGATATTGGTGGCGGTAATCCTGTCGTTGTGCGCTTTCACTGATCGCAGCTCGTGCCTGATGCAGCATATCTTGGGCGAGACGTCGTATCTGGGCTCGCCTCCACTTCACTGGTAACTGATTCATCTCGCGTCGCAACGCGGAGACGATCTCTTGCCAGGGATCAATCTTATCGTCTGCCATTTCCAGTTCGTGGAGGAAATCCATCAGAGTTGTTTGAAAATGAAGGGAATTTTCTTGCTTCAAACTTCTATAAAAGGTTTCCACCAGGTTGGTGCAGAGACGATTTGTTCGTTCTCCGTATGGGAACCGTGAGGAAGGCGGTAAGGTGGCAACCATTTCATCCACCAGTTGTTGCCGGATGCTGTGAATCTCGTACTCTGCTGAGGTTGAATGAGTGGCAGATGCCCGTACTTGTGATTCTCCTTTCCCTGCTGAAGACACAACCTGCGGCATGCACCCGCAGGATTGACGAGGCACCAATCGGGTGGGTATCCGAATAGATTCGAGAGCATGATGCATGGTGATATGATCCACCATAAGCGTCAGGGCCTGCTCGCCAATCAATGTGAGAGGAACATGGATGCTTGCCAGCGGGGGGACCTGTGCGACAGCATCGGGCTGATCGTCAAAGCCGATAATGGCAACATCGTGAGGGATTTTCAGGCCGGCGTCCCGGATCGCTCTCATCGCCCCGATCGCACTATTGTCATCACTGGCCACCATCGCTGTAAATTGTAGCCCCGAGTTGATGAGATACTGCGTTGCTTCATAGCCCCCGGAAAATGTATGCCAACCCTGTATGACCAGCCCAGAATCCCTATCCAACCCATGATCTTTCATTGCCGAATGATAAGCTTGAAGCCTGATTTCACTATCCCCTTTATCGTTCGGATCTCCAGCGATGAAGGCAATCCGACGATGACCATGATCCACCATGTGCGCGACCGCCTGGCGAATCCCTGCCTCGTTATCGACTGAAATCATAGGCTCTTGTTCCCCTGTCGCAATGAAGAGGATAGGAAAGCCCTCCTCGCTCAACTCTCGAAGATAGCGGGAACGCTCTTCATGCCGCAGGGGTGCAAAGACGATCAGACCATCTGTATTCCAGGCGCCAACCGGTACGAAGTCCGAGTCTGAGGATGCTATAGGCCAGGCTGGAAATGTGCCACTTGAATCAGTTACCCTCCCAAGGCCCCATGCCAGCAAGAGATGACATCCTCTGGCGTGTGCGGTGGATTGAATACCTGCCAGAACGGTAGCAAGATAGCGATCTGGGAGGATACCTGCAAGACCCGACCAGCCCGGTAAGATGCCAATCGTTGGACGATCACGCTTGAACTTTGACATCCCCAACCTTATTTACGAGAGCTCGTCATTGATTTTATTTTGGCTATGAACATACATGACCTATAAGGTGGCAATGCCCTTTCTGTGGTGTAATTGTAATCTCTAGTTATCATAGTGCAAACACATTTAATCCCCTCTACGTTGGTGGCGCGTCCGCGACTGTGTTAAAAGGAGAATTTGCAAATTAGTTGTCACAGTGCTCTTATAGAAACAAGACTTCCGAAGTCCCAGGGACTTCGGAAGTCTTGTTATTTATGAAGTTGTTACAAGTATTTATTTGACCAATACCAACTCTTCTGCCAGCGCCTTCACTTGTTCACGCGGTAGGGTGCTGTTGATTGCAAAGGTGGTTCCTTGCGGGGTTTCCATCACAGCTGATGTAGATTCTCCATCCTTGGTGGGAGTACCTGCTTCGTCCATGAAATGGAGCACGACTCCACTGGCGGTTGTATAAATCTCGTCCGCCTTAGAAGTGTCTTCGATTGGCTGGCCAAGGGTCCGAATGAAGAAATAGTCGCCCGCCTGGTTTGTATATTTTGCTTCATAGGAGAATGGTTCGTCCGCGGCTTGTTTCAACAGAACACTGACTTCCAATGAAAAACCATCTGGGATCGTCTTGAGCAGATAGGCAGAATCGGTCTTCGATGCAAGATCCTTTACAGAGATGACATCCAAGGAGATAATACCGGCTACGTTATGTTCATGATTGAGGT
>DATFQC010000197.1:0-6618 GCA_035264425.1 Anaerolineales bacterium | reverse complement strand
GGTCCGGAACTTCAGACGTCCCATCATGCGCAAGACTTCCGGGTGCAAGCCAGTGATACTTGCTTCGTACGCGGCTTGTTCCCCGGCTTCGTTAATGATCTTTTCGACCGCTCGGGTTTCGTCTTCGACAATCTTTTCAATATGGGCAGGGTGGATCCTGCCATCTAGAATTAACTTCGCCAGGGAGCGGCGGCCAATTTCACGACGGACAGAGTCAAAGCATGAGATTGTGACCGAGTCAGGCGTGTCGTCCACGATCACGTCGACACCGGCAGCTTGTTCAAAGGCTTTGATATTGCGCCCATTGCGCCCTACGATGCGCCCCTTCATCTCTTCGTTGGGGAGGGTGACGACCGCACGGGTGACCTCTGCCACATGCTCGGAGGCAACCCGCTGAATGGCATCTGCGATCAATTTGCGGGCCCGCTTTTCGCCCTGTTCCCGCGCCTCCGCCTCGATCTGGCGGATGATACGAGCCATATCGCCGCGAGCTTCCTTTTCCACCGAGGCAAACAACTCTTTCTTGGCATCGTCCGGTGTCATCTGGGCAATGAATTCAAGCTTCTTGACCTGGTCTTCATATAGTTTGTCGATCTCATTCCCGCGCCGATCCACCTGTGACTGGCGTTTATTGATGGTCTGTTCACGCTGTTCGAGGCGATCTACGCGGCTGTCCAGTTCCGAGCGACGCTTATCGAGCCGGTCAGTTTCCTTGTTGAGTTCAATACGGCGCTCTTTGATTTCTGCTTCCGCAGCCTGCACGATCTTGACAGCATTCTCACGTGCCTGACTCTCGATCAGACGAGCCTGCTCGCTGGCACCTTTTAAAATATTGTCAGCCTTCTCCTGTTGATTTCTGCGTAAGACCTCAGCCTGATAGCGATGAAAAAAATAACCAGCAGCAGCGCCCAAAATCAGAAAAATCACCCCTATGATCCAAGCGATTGGGTTCATGTTAAATCCTCTTCTTCGTAGTGTTGTTCATCTTTGTGCGCCTCATTCCACGTGCGAGTAACGATCGGCGCAATAACAGAGTAAGAAAATCCGCGGCGAGCAAGAAAATCGCTCATTTTTTTTCGAAATTCGTTCCACTCCAGACCTTTCAACCGGTTTACCCTTTTTTGAGCGGCTTCGTAGGCCAGGGCATTATCATCCACACTCTCTACAGCGGAGGAAACGGCCTCATCGGCAAGTCCCTTTTGGCGAAGTTCCATAGCCATCAACCGACGGCTGCGTGGGCGAAAAGTACTTCTGTTTTCCACCCAGGCACGAGCAAATTGATTATCGTTGGCAAGCCCAGCTTCTCTCAGCCGTTCGAGCGTTTGCTCGATCACTGACTCAGGGATTTCATGCTTGCGGAGGTTCTGCCGAATCTCGGATTCGGAACGAGCACGGTAGCTTAGGAAGAGCATTGCCTGCTGGAACGCCCATTCACGCGTGTCCTCGGTCTGCAACTGCTCGATTTTCTCGTCGCTGAGTTCCTGACCAGTCCTCAGCCACGCGGCAACGATGCGAGCCAGCCCGAAGGCGAAATCTCCATCCAGGTAAATGTTGACCCGGTTCGGGTTTCGTTTCTGTACTACTAAAGCCGTAATCTTCTTCATTAAACGCACGCAGCCGAGTGCCATCCGAAGCGGCCTCGGCTGTCGAAGATCCCGTCTTAGCGGGGTGAAACGTCTGGCTTTGTTGAGCAGACCCAAATCTCGCGAGAAACCTGCGAGAAAGTAGATCAAACCGCGTGACTACATTGTTAAGTCACGTTCGACACAAGGGTTGGAGAGGAGAAGTCAGATAGTTATTCAAATTGAGCCTGCATTGACTTCAAAAAGGTACTCCCAAAACCGGGGGAGGTTCTTGCTCGTATATCCAGAAGTTAGTGACAGCCAGGCCGCACTATAAGGGCGGCAGAAATTTTCTATACAATCCTTTCGGAATTAACTTAATTATACATTAAGTTTCGGTTTTGTTAACATAACTTTTTCGTTACGCAGGGCTGATACCTTTTATAAAGCGCTGCAATTGTCTGACAGATCGCTCTAAACCAGGATTTTGAGGCAAGTTTTAACCCCTTCCAAAGTTTAGAAACCCAGGAGTCAACGGCTGAAACTCGTGACAAATGGAACTACGGAAAATAGTAAACTCGTGCAATAATGCAAGAGGTCTGAACATCAACAGGAGGCAGTATGGCTAAATTCACTCGTGAAGATGCACTTGAATATCATCGTTTGAAAGGCAAGCCTGGCAAGGTGGCCATTATCCCTACCAAGCCAATGGATACTCAACGGGATTTGAGCCTGGCATATTCGCCCGGTGTCGCTGAACCTGTACTCGAGATCGAAAAACACCCGGAGGATGCCTACGAGTACACATCGAAAGGGAATCTCGTAGGCGTGGTCTCCAATGGGACCGCGATTTTAGGTCTGGGTGACCGCGGTGCGCTGGCCAGCAAGCCTGTCATGGAAGGCAAAGGGGTGTTGTTCAAGAAGTTTGCCGATATCGATGTGTTTGATATCGAGGTGAACTCGCATGACCCGGATGAAATTATCAAGGTGGTGGCAGCCATTTCACCGACGTTTGGCGGCATCAATCTGGAAGATATTAAAGCCCCGGAGTGTTTCTACATCGAAGAGACGCTAAAGGGCATGCTGGATATTCCCGTCTTTCACGATGACCAGCATGGCACGGCAATTATTTCATCAGCAGGTTTGGCGAATGCCCTGGAAGTCGTCGGGAAAAAGCATGAGGATATTCGCCTGGTCATTTCGGGCGCGGGCGCTTCTGCCATCTCCTGTGCGGAGTTGGCTATTCGGTGGGGTGTCAAGCGAGAGTGCATCATGCTGGTGGATACCAGGGGTGTGGTGTATAAGGGCCGCAAAGAAGGCATGAACAAGTACAAGGAACAGCTGGCCGTGGAAGACAAGGGACACCGTACGCTGGCCGATGCCCTGCAGGGAGCCGATGTGTTTTATGGTCTCTCTGTTGCCAATGTCCTAACTCCTGAGATGGTCAAGATCATGGCGCAGGATCCGATCATTTTTGCGATGGCTAATCCTGACCCGGAGATCAAACCTGAACTCGCCCATGAAGCGCGCAAGGATGTGATCATGGCGACTGGCCGTTCGGATTATGTGAATCAGGTCAACAACGTGTTAGGTTTCCCCTTCATCTTCCGCGGTGCGCTGGACGTGCGAGCAAGAGCCATTAATGAAGAGATGAAGTTCGCGGCCTCGAAGGCGCTCGCGTCCCTCGCAAAAGAGGATGTGCCGGATTCAGTCATCCGGGCCTATGGCGGCGAGAGCATCAAGTTTGGACGGGAATACATCATCCCGAAACCGCTCGATCCGCGTGTGCTGCTCTGGGAAGCACCTGCGGTAGCTGAAATGGGGATGAAAACAGGCGTAGCTCGCAAGACGATTGATATCGATGAATACCGCGAACAACTGGCCTATCGTCAGGGCAAAGGCGAACAGGTACGATATTTCTTCCAGAATAAAGCACGCTCTTCCGGAGGTACCAAACGGATTGCATTTGCTGAAGGAGAAGAGCAGAAGATCATTCGCGCGGCTTACCAGATCAAGGAAGAAGGGATTGCTACACCTGTGCTGATCGGTCGCCAGAGCATAATTGACGAGCAGCTCAGTAAGCTGGGCCTTGACTATGAGCCTCAAGTTGTAGACCCCGATAAGTTTGATAATCTTGAAGCTTATAAAAACGCCTATTATGAAATGCGTCAGCGGAAAGGCGCGAATATTGGAGATGTCGCGAAGTTGGTATGTGAGCCCAATGTCTTTGGCTCTCTGATGGTCAAGATGGGGGATGCGGATGCTTTCGTCTCTGGCCTCACATATGACTATCCTGAAGTGATTCGCCCATCCTTGCAGATCCATCATACGGCGAAGGGTGCAACCCGCGCCGCAGGTGTGTACATCATGATCGTTGAAGATCAGGTCTATCTTTTTACAGATGCAACGGTCAACATCGAGCCGACGGCTGAGGATCTGGCAGAGATCGCTTCCCTTGCAGCAGACTTCGCCAAACGCCTGGAAATTGATCCGCGTGTTGCCTTCCTCTCCTTCTCAAATTTTGGCTCCACTCCGCATCCGCTTTCGGATAAAGTACGACGCGCCGTGGAACTGACGAAATCCCGCCGCCCAGACCTTAAAGTGGATGGAGAGATGCAGGCAGATACCGCCGTCGTGGCTGACATCATCGAAAATCGGTATCCGTTCAGTGCGGTGAAAGATGCGAATGTGCTGGTCTTTCCGTCACTTGAATCTGCGAATATTGCCTATAAGTTACTGGCCCGCCTGGGAAAAGCAAAAGCTATTGGTCCGATCCTGCTTGGGATGGGAGCACCGGTGCATGTGTTGCAGACGGGTGACGATGTCAATGCCATTGTACAGATCGCTTCTGTCGCGGTCATGGATGTGATGGGGCGCGAAGAGAAGTAATCGCTTCTGTACCGTCATGAAGGTTTTGGCACACAGCATGCCTGAACTATATCAGGAACCTTCGGGACATTCTATATGTGGAGATTGCTTCGCGGAGAACGCTTGCAACGACATTGCTAAAATCCCTGAAACATTTATGTTTCAGGGATTTTTTCATTCGCTTTTTCACTTTCAATGTTTTTTCGCCTTCTTAATCCCAGCCAGGCGCCGACTCCCAAAATGACAATGCCCAGGATGAGTCCACCAAAGTTGCTGATAAAGTCGCTGACGAGTTCCCATTGACTCCCAAAGAGATAACCAAGACCGCCATACAGCATGATCCAGGTGAATTCTCCGAGGGTGTCATAAGCCATAAATCGTCGGAACTTGATCCCACTCCCTCCGGCGATCAGATTCGTGGGAAGCGCCAGGGCCGTGACCAAAAATCGGGTGAGATAGATCGCCAGCCCGGCGCGAGAATCGAACGATTTCTGTGCATTTCTCCAGATTGACGATCCTCCCAGGCGCTGATTTACCCAATCTTGTGCGTAGAACCCTATCCCAAAGCTAATCGCATCGCCAATGACTGCGCCAATCAGTCCCATAATGGCTGTAGATAGCCAATTCAAAATGCCTTGTTGTGAAAAAGCACCCGCCGCGATCACGAGGACAGAGGCTCCGATCGGAACCCCAAGGGCTCCCAGGAATAAGAAGACCGCAAACAATGGCGCGCCGTAATTGATAATTTGTGTCAGTAAAAAATCGGACATGAGCCTGTAACTTATGGACTAGCAGGAACCGTGGGAGTAGCCGGAACAATAGGCGTGTCTGGGTTTTGCTGTACTTGCTGAGGTTGGTTTGCAGAAATTGCAGCTTTTATTTTTTCTAAAACGACGCCCTCCTCCTGGGGATAATATTCTTCATTCAATTGTTTGAGACTTTTTTCTTTATTCTTCTGCTCAGGGATTTTCAGCGCCTCAAACAGTACAGGGGGTGGCACACGATACATCCTGGAAATAAAAGGAATCGTCATCCAGTCGCGGATCAAACTCACATCGGTTTCAACGTGCTCTGTAGCAAAGGGAGGAGGCGGGCGATGACCATGAAATTGTCTGAAAGCCCGAACGGTGCGCAAACCGAAAAATCCGATAATCATCAGTCCGATAATAATCAAACCGACGACGAAATTCCGTTGCCTGGGATTGACCGAGTTATCCATAGTTATCCACCTCAAGGATTTGTGCCTGTGAGCAGTTCCATCGGAATTGTAATTTGATGGCTATTGCGGCCGCCTGTGATCTGATCCCATTCGAAGCTTTTCACTTCGATAGGTGCTTCACCCAGATAATTAAAGATTGTTACCTGCGTTTGGCCAATATTGCCTCGATCAATTTGCAGAATGAGATCATAAGGAGTTGATTGGGGTATAGGTGTCAGCATCACGTCCCAGGTCATTTCCGCTTCTTTACCCGCATTCGCATCTGCCAGGGACTGCGTGAGGAGTAATCGATCTCCAGCCTCCATGCCTGCTGTTATAGCCGAATCGCTGGTTGAAACGCGTTCAGGCCCGATCCATGCTCCGCCGTTCACTACGTTTAAAGTCGTCCAGTCTGACGTAGTCCTCACGCGGATGCGCGCGCGATAAACAGATGGCCAGGTCAGGGCAAGATATTTGTCAATCCAATTTTGGGTTAGAGTCAAATATCCTTCGGATGGAAGAGTACCGAAATCTGCATAAGCATATCCATTGCCATCGCTGACTCCAAATTGCGGCGGTTCGATCATACTGCCTTCCTGCCATTCATTGAATGATGTGATGGTAACCAGCGCGGGTTCAACGCCTGTCCCAAGAGCCTGCCCCCATTGTGTCTCATACGTACGGCCGTTGTCTCGCGGCACATGGGTCGTGTCGGCATAACCAACGCGTTTGGCCGAAAAACCTGGAATGACGCTGGGCACATATAGAGAATTGGGGGGCAGACTTCGGGCCCAGTAAAAACCATTGGGCTCAAACTGGAGTGTGGCATAGTTATAGAGACCGTCAAAATGACTGCCTTCGATCCAGCCAGCATCCACTGAGTTTGCGATGATTAATCCACTTTCGGGAAGGGCATGGATCTCATCCATGGCTTTTTGCCAGTACGAAAAATCATTGCCTTGATCCTGGATGCTCCATACAAAGAACATT
>DATFQC010000196.1:0-3388 GCA_035264425.1 Anaerolineales bacterium | reverse complement strand
GGCAACTTCCTGACCGGTGGTCATGTCAAGACCGGCGGCATGTTCGACAAGGGCTTTTACTGCGAACCCACCTTCGTCACCGATCTGCCGTTTGAGCATCGCCTGTGGCAATATGAAATGTTTCTGCCCATCACAACGATTGGCAAGGTCAGCAACCTTGAGGAAGCCATGCAGGTTGCCAACAATGTGAATTACGGCCTCACGGCTGGCTTCTATGGCTCCGGCAAGGAAACCGAATGGTTCTTCGACAACATCGAGGCCGGCGTGACGTATGCCAACCGTCCGCAGGGCGCGACAACCGGCGCGTGGCCGGGCTTCCAGCCCTTTGGCGGATGGAAAGGCTCCGGCGCCAGCGGTAAGAACGGTGGTGGATATTATTACGTGCAGCTTTACCTGCACGAACAGATCCGCACACGGGTGAGACCGGCCAAAGCGAATGGTAAAGACTCGGCCAAAAAGCCTTCGGTGAAGAAGGCCGTCAGGAAAGTGGTCAAAAAAGTGACCCGGGCCATACGAAAATAAAGTAAATGCCCTTCCCCGATGAGGGGAAGGGTTCTTTATAGAGAACACCATGCCTTGGGATCCAAAACAATATCATAAATTTCAAGCCGAGCGCTCGGCGCCGTTTTTTGATTTGCTGGCACTGGTTGAGATCCGTCCTAATTTGAACGTTGTGGATCTGGGATGTGGCACAGGCGAATTGACGCGCCACTTGGCAGCTCTACCGGGCAGCAAAGTGACCGGACTTGACGCCTCCCCACAAATGCTGGAAAAAGCCACATCTTTTTCGACACCAAGCTTGCGTTTTGAACAAGGAGATCAATCCCGACTTAGAGGGGATTGGGATCTTATCTTCAGTAACGCCGCTCTGCAGTGGTCAGAGCAGCACAAGAATTTGATTCCGCGTCTTTATCAGAGGTTGAATCCAGGTGGGCAGATCGCAGTGCAAGTCCCCTCCAATCACAACCACATCTCACACCAAATTTATCGCGAGACGGCAGGTGAAGAACCCTTTAAATCCATTTTGAACGGTTTCCAACGTTACGCGCCGGTTCTATCGATTGACGATTACGCGCGTCTCTTCTTTGAGAGTGGTGCGGAAGATATCGTTGTGTTTGAAAAAGTGTATGCCCACGTCCTGGAAGACTCAGACGCGGTGGTAGAATGGATTTCTGGCACCGCACTTGTCCCCTATTTTGAACGATTGGGCGAACATAAGGAAGAATTTGTAAATGCTCTACGCACAAAGATGCGCGCTGCGTTGCCCGAAACACCTGTCTTTTATCCATTCCGCAGGACTTTATTTTCAGCCAGAAAACCAGCGTTGGTCCGATAAGCCGAAAGAATTTTAAGGCTGTGCACCTGCATGATTTGCCACACCGCGCTCGATTTTTGAAATGCTAAGCATTTCATAGCAAATCGTACGGTGCCAGGGAGTACAAGTGTCGAGACCAACAAGTTACAAGTGAACTAATAATTTCAAATCTCTTAACGATGTGGTCTCGGTACGACACGTGCAAACGACCGCTCATGTCTACTCGACCACCATTGGAACCTCATGGGCGCACCTCAAGGTTTTGACCGCAAGGAAATTCTTCATCGCATCGGCACGTTTTTTCTATTGGTGGGAATCGGATTGCTGGTGTTCTTCATGCTTTCTGAAGCCGCGAAAACTGTCACCTTCAGCTATTTCTGCTGGAGCCTGGTATTAATGATCGTCGGCCTTATTTTTCGTGGCCAATTCAAACGGAGTGTCGCATCCAGTGGGAGATTTAGCCTTGTAAAAAGGTTGATGCCAAAAGCAAAAAAGGAAGAACCAGGAAAAAAGGTATGACTAAACTCGTGCCGCTCTCAGAAGCCATTGCAGCTCATGTGAATGATGGTGATGTTGTTTATGCAGCCGGGTTTACTCATTTGATCCCGTTCGCGGCGGGACATGAAATCATTCGACAGGGAAAGAAGGATCTGACGCTCGCCCGCGCCACTCCCGATCTGATCTATGACCAGATGGTTGCGGCTGGCTGTGCGCGCAAAGTCATCTTTTCCTACATGGGCAATCCGGGCGTAGGGTCGTTGCGAATTGTCCGTACTGCGCTAGAGCAGGGCAAGCTTGAGTGGGAGGAATATTCCCATTTTGGAATGATCACCCGTTTGCAGGCGGGCGCATCCGGTTTGCCATTTCTCCCAATGAAACAAACGGGTGCCACTGACCTGGAAAAAGTCAATCCAAACATCCGGCGCATCCCTGATCCGTTTGGCGGAAAGGATGTCATCGTTGTCTCGGCACTCAACCCGGACGTGGCGATTGTCCATGTCCAGCGCGCAGATGCAAACGGGAATGCCCATTTATGGGGCATCATCGGCGAGCAAAAGGAAGCCGCGTTCGCCGCAAAAAGAGTGATCCTCACTGCCGAAGAGATTGTCGATGAATCGGTCATACGCTCTGACCCCAACCGGACAATGATTCCCGGGATTGTTGTCAGCGCGGTGTGCCACGTGCCATTTGCCTGCCATCCCAGCTACGCGCAGGGGTATTATGATCGCGACAATGAATTCTATCTTTCATGGGACAAGATCAGTGAATCTGCCGACGCGACAAAACAATATTTAGACACATGGGTCTATGGTGTGAAAGATCGAGAGAAATATTGGGAGAAGCTGGGGAAAGAGACACATAAACGCTTGGAAGTGGAAGAGCGGTACAGTGAGAAGATTAATTATGGAAGCTACTAAAGGATAAGGGAAAGGGGTTAGGGGTATGAGTAATTATCAGGAACTTATCTTCTACCAGAAGGCTCGTCAAGTTGTTAAAGTAGTTGATGCTTTAATAAGAAACTGGCCCAAAACAATGCAGGCACAAGAGCTGTCTCGGCACCTATTTCGTTCGGCGACTTCAGTGGGCGCAAATATCGCAGAAGGGCATGGTAGGCATCAAGGCACAGAGTATGTTCACTATCTCATTATTGCTCAAGGATCCGCTAACGAAACGGAGCACTGGCTTCATACCGCTAAGGATTGCGGACTTGGCCTCAACGATAAAATTGATGAGGCACTCCGGCTGAACAACGAAGTTGTTAGGATGATAACAACTACGATAAACACCATCCGTGAAAAGAAAAAGCAAATAACTGAGGAGAACGCCAATTATTTGGTTGATTCTGACACAGTAAATGATAACTAGTAAACTCAATCCCTTGTCCCCTATCCCCTTTATTGATCTCGATGGCTCTGGTCCTCCCCTTCACTTCCTTCATGCCAACGGCTACCCACCGGATTGCTATCGGCCATTTCTTGAACTCTTACAAACGCAATATCACGTCTTTGGAATGTTGCTGCGCCCGTTGTGGAAGGCTGCAAATCCAAATCAGATTCACAGCTGGAAGATCTT
>DATFQC010000195.1:0-14351 GCA_035264425.1 Anaerolineales bacterium | reverse complement strand
CCTGAAATATCAGCGAACATCCACCGCACTTACCGATCCGAAGGCGGCTGGTGAGGTGCAACCTTCAGAACCCGTGGGAGAAAGTACACCAGGCCGCGTTTCCATTACAAATTTGCCGTGGATCATTGGTGGCTTTGGGCTAGCATTGATCGCCATTGCATTGTTTTCGTACTGGCGCTCCACTCGTTCGGGTGAGGAAAAACCACCGAAACGTCCTCATCCTCAAAATGAAGCAGAAAATGAGGAATCGGCCTATTGTCATGAATGTGGTGCACGCGCTCATGCAGGCGACCGCTTCTGCCGCACCTGCGGAAGCAGATTGAGGATCGAATGATTAACAGGAGCGGCTAGCAAAAAGAAAGAGGCGGATCATGATCTTGGGCGTACCCTACATCGTTCCTGTTTACTTCATCTATGGGTTAGCCTTTTTTAGTATGGGTTTGCTGGTTGCTGTGGAGGGTGGACGTGCATCAGACGTACGATTGCGGCGGGCCCTACCTCCGCTGGCAGGCTTTGGCGTCGTCCATGCTGCGCACGAGTGGATGGAAATGTATGTGCTCATGGGACATCCTGCCCATTCTCTGGAAGTATCCATTATGTGGGGAGTACAACTTGCAACCCTGGCTTTCTCCTTCATTTCGCTGGCGGCCTTTGGAAGTTTTCTGCTGGCTGAGACGGAAATCACCCGACGACTAATTCTATTAATCCCGATTGGCTTGCAGGCTGTCTGGGTGTTTGGGCTTTATCATTTTCGTGGAGAATATACGGGTCAAGTTCTCTGGGACGTAGCAGATACCTGGACCCGTTACACACTCGCCATCCCGGCTTCGCTCCTGACTGCCATTGGGCTGGTGGTGCAGCAACGAGCCTTTCGCCGCTCCGGACTAATCCGCTTCGGGCAAGATGCCCTGTGGGCAGCGATTACGTTTGGCTGGTATGGCCTGTTTGGTCAGTTTTTTGCAAAAGCTACTCCGATTTTTCCATCGAATATTGTTAACCAGCAGACATTCTTTAATTTATTTGGTTTTCCAATCCAAATGTTCCGTGCGATTATGGCAGTGGCTGCAGCACTTTTCGTTATTCGTTTCCTGCGGGCCTTTCAAGTGGAAACGGAGCGAAAAATTGGCGAACTTCAAGCCGCGCGGCTGGGCGAATCGCAACAACGTGAGTTTTTGCGCGGTGAACTATTTCGGCGCGTGGTGGAAGCCCAGGAGGCGGAGCGTCAGCGCATTGCGCGGGATCTTCATGATGAGACCGGCCAATCTCTTACGGCCATCGGGATGGGCTTGCGCGGACTCTCCGGTAAATTGAGTTCTCGAAACAAAGAAGCCTTTGGGACTCTTCATAAACTTGAATCCCTTACAGCCGATTCTCTACGGGAATTGGAACGTCTCATCTCAGATCTGCGTCCATCTCATCTGGATGACCTTGGCCTTTCTGCGACGTTGCGCTGGTACGCGGGCAAAATACAGGAACATTCAACGATAAGCATCAGAGTGGATATTATCGGCGAAGAACATGACCTGGATGATGCGATGAAGATCACAATCTTCCGGGTGATTCAGGAATCCTTGAACAACATCATCAAGCATGCACAGGCCAGTCTTGTGAATATTTATTTGCGCTTCGAGGAAAAGAATGTACGCATCAATGTGCGGGATAATGGGGTGGGTTTTGATCTGGATTACGCGAAGCAAAAGCGTACTCGTCGTGCTTCGCTGGGTCTGGCCGGCATGGAGGAACGTGCCGCACTGCTGGGTGGAACTTTGATGGTACAGTCACGTCCAGGCTACGGCACAGAAGTCGAAGCATTAATCCCATACGATCATATCGGCGCGGAGATGCGCTATAGATTGCAAGAGGTAAAAGATGACTATACGTCTATTAGTAGTGGATGACCATGCTGTTGTCCGCTCGGGATTAAGAATGCTTTTGGAAAACGAACGCGACGTTGAGATCGTCGGTGAAGCATCCTCCGCGTCAGAAGCAATGGAAGCAGCTCTGAAGCTAAGACCAAGTGTGATTCTGATGGATATTGGTTTACCCGATCTATCAGGCATCGATGCGACCCGCGAAATCAAAAAACGCCTGCTTGATGTATCGATCGTGGCCTTGACGATCCATGAAGATGAGGAATATTTCTTCAAAATGCTGGAAGCAGGCGCCTCGGGTTATGTACCGAAGCGTGCTGCACCCGAAGAACTGATCACAGCGATCCGCGTTGCAGCGACAGGTCAAGTCTATCTTTATCCGTCGCTTGCAAAATTACTGGTGCGCGACTTCCTAGACGGGGGACGCGCGGCTGACGAACAGACTTCATCCGATTTAACAGATCGCGAACAGGAAGTGCTTACTTATCTGGCAGAAGGCGCAAACAATTCAGAGATCGCAACATCATTGGTTATCAGTCCAAAGACGGTGGCTCGCCATCGCGAGAACATTATGCGAAAATTAAATTTACACTCCCGTGCCGAACTGGTCCGTTATGCAATTCGCAAGGGAATTATTAAGGCCTAACTAGCTGTTTAATCGTTTTCCTCGACTAGTGATCAAATAAGTCAAATTACGGAGCATGTTAATAAGATAACGGGCGCTGTTGCGCCCGTTATCTTATTTCTTTTCAAACTTGTTGCAAATTATTGAGCAGGAGCAGGAGCTTCAGGGCGAGTGTACTTACTCACATCGCCACCCAGATCCTCAATCGAGTCGATCAGAAACTGGATCGCGTATTTCGGATTGTGCACGAAGACACCTGGATCCTTATTTACGTACTGGTAGTTGTATGCAGCACGGACTAGCTTGGGTGTCCAATTGCCATTATAAGCAACCGGGCCCGCGTCATTCGTATCCGGTTTGCCATCCTTGTCGGCATCCAGGAAGAAGTATGGATAGCTTGTTGTATCGTACAGGATCGGCTGAGAATTAGCCTCGGCGTTTTTCTGGATTTCAGTGTATAGCGTATCCGACAGAGTCTGAATCTCACCGGCCATGCCTTCGGTCACGTTACCATCGCCATCCCAATCAGTTGTATCCGTGTTGAAGCGGATATCTTCAGGTTTGGCACTTCCATGGCAACCAGCGCAAGCCTCAAGCTTTGGCTCAAGAGCGTGGACATCATGGCAGTCTTTGCATTTGTTCAGTGGATGAGCAACGTTCTGACCTACATATTCCTTGCCTTCATATTGATAGGCACCCTGAACGTCACCACCAAACAATGTAGCACCTGCACCCAGGTAGTGGATGTTCTTGAAACTGATCTTTGCGTCTACAGTATCGGCATCCTTACCTTTGAGGGCATTATTCATACTGGTTGTGGACTCGCGACCTTGATGGCAACTGATACAGATATTGCTATCGTCAGCAACGAATTTGCCATCAGCATCCTTGCCACCTAAACTGACAGTCTTACCAGATGGGAAGGTTACAGAAGCGATTGCAAGACGATTCGGGAAGTTAGCCTCATCGTGGCAGGTTGTGCACATGAAGCCATTTGAGGTTGGCAGGTTGGCAACGCCTGTGATAACGGTTGAGCCAGTTCCAGTTACTACAACTGAGCCACCATTATGCACAAAGGTTGGTAGGCCTTGCGCGGTATGGCACTTCACACAGCCAAATGGAACTTCACCAGCCTCATCCCAATCACGGAAGGGCAAAGTATTGCCAGCAAAGTGACCTGCATCTTCGCGAGCCATCTTGGTGACATCTCCACCCAGATCAGCGATTGAGTCGTGCAGCAGTTCAATAATGTACTTGGGATTATGGGCAAATGCACCAGGATCCTTGACAGAAACCTGATAGTTGTAGGCGGCTTTGAGCAGGCGGGCAGTCCAATTGGGATAGGCCTTGTTATCCGCGCCGAGGAAATACGTATATGTCGCTGCGTCATACTTGATTTCAGCGCCAGCTGTATCCTTAGCATAACTTTGAAGTTGAGTCATCAACGCTTCCTGCAAGCCAGTAATCTCTTCAGAGATGCCTTCAGTCACGTTACCATCGCCATCGTAATCTTTGGCAGAGCTAAGCATACGAACCTTCTTGAGATCGTCAACGCTCGTAACGCCTTCATGGCATAAGGCACACTTATCAACCTTGACTTGTAAAGTGTGTGGATCGTGACAACCTGTACAGGTAGCAAAGCCCTCAACATGTGTATTCTTGGCATCATAGATCATGCCATCATATTCGTAGCCACCATGAGCAACTGAGCCATACAATGTAGCAGCAGCAGCAAAATAGTGCACGTTGCGGAAACCAAAAGTAACATCTTTGCCACTGTCGTCCTTGGTCGGGGCAACCACAGCATCCATGTCGGTAACTTTGAAGGTTTCGTTGATTTGTTTATCAACACTGACCTTGGATTCGCGACCCTGATGGCACTCCATACAGCGACTATCGTCGCCAGCGGTAACTTCAACACCGGACGGGAACGCCACGGTAGTCTTACTGAGTGTCACGGGGTTATGGCAAGCAATGCATTGAATACCTTGAGCGTGAGCCGCAGGCACTGCTGCATCCACTACACCGGCCGCTGAGCCATCAGCACCTAAGAAATCTTGATAGCCAGCTGTGGAATGGCACTTGGCGCAAGTGGTTGGCACTTCAGCCGGAGTCTCTCCATCCCAATGGCGGAATGGTTCTGTGTCAACGGCATTGTGTGCAGAACCTGTCCATGACTCCTTATAGGGAACTTCCACGGGGGGCACCGTGGGGATAGTAGCAGGGGCTTCTGTGGGAACGGAGGTTGGTTCGGGCTTCCCACCGCATGCGGCTAAGATAACGGCCAGCAAGAGGGCGGTTCCGAGAAGCATCAAACTCTTTTTCATTGACATTTGCGATATTCTCCTTTCAATGCGTGTCAAAGCGGGGCTTTTCTCTTTTTTGATGGAAGGCACCCCCTCAGAAATATTAAAGTTTTTTAGGGACTTTTAATCTCCCCTTTATATTAATCTAAAGTAACTTAGGTGTGAATAACGTATGTCACAGCCCTATAAGATGAATGTAATCGGTTTTACATGAATGATCTTAATTAGTAGCATTATATGACAAGCGCTGAAATATACATTAAAAATAGGGAAAATAACCCATTAAAGGTATAAAAATTTGAGAATAGATGGGCTAAAGAACTAGTTAAATCTTAAAAAACAGGGGAAGCCATGGGTTGATTCGCCGATCCCAAGATTGGGCGCCTGCCGAATTCCCTTTTTAATCCTTTTCTCATAAACTGGATGGGAATGTAAGAAAGGAAAATGCCATGAACACAATCGTACTTGCATTTATTTTATTGGTCCGAATCATCCTTCCCTTTAGCCTATTGATCGCATTCGGCGAGTGGATACACCGCCGCGAAACAAGTTATTGGTTCCGCCAGTGAGAATTTATGGGAACCATAACATACCTACTCACTATCCTTACCGGATTACTTCTGCGATTGGCAGGCCCGATTGTTGGGACTGGCATACTTATTTACTTTCTGCGCAAACTGGATGGCCACTGGCAGATAGAAGCCCAACTTTCCCCAGCATCCATACAAAAAACTGAACGCTGGAAGATCAAAGGCTGTCCGCCCGAACAGCGGAAAAAATGTGTTGCCGCCTCTTCATCTTTACCGTGCTGGCAAGTTTCTCGCCTTCCGAACGGCTATCTGCATGAAAAATGTATCTCATGTAAAGTTTTCATTGATGCCCCTATCCCAGCACTAGCAATTGAACCCGGGAGAATGTAAAAGATGAACTCTCGTATTGAACGTCTATTGATCGCCCTGATGTTTGCCCTGCTTGCTGTAGGAATAACACTGGTTATGGCCAGTGCACAAGGCGAAATGCCTCCTGCTGGGCCGACTACCTCTGAGAATTGTGCTGTTTGTCATACCGAATTTCAGATGACGTGGCAAAACGGACCCCATGGAAAAGCAGGCACAGATCCAATCTTTTTGGACGAGTGGAATAAGCAGGGAAAACCCGGCGCCTGTCTGGTATGTCACACAACAGGCTATGATCCGGCTACTGCCACTTACAAAGCGGATGGCGTGACCTGTGAAGCCTGCCATGGTCCTGCACCTGCTGATCACCCCAAAACCCCCATGCCCGTCGACCGTTCCACGGATCTGTGTGGGCGCTGTCACAGCGACACACGCTTTGGCTGGCAAGATTGGAAAGTCAGCACCCATTATCAACGCGGTATGGATTGTGCCACTTGCCACGATCCGCATAGTGCTTCACTGAAAAAGGTTGTCGGGCCCCGCATCAGCGAGAAGAAAGATGATGTCTCTGAACTGTGTATCACCTGCCATAAAGAATCAAGCATGAATTTCTCTTACACTGCTCATGCTCAGAAAAATATCTCATGTGTAGATTGCCATGTGAAGCACCTGGAGAATGCCGACTGGACCGCACATACAGTCTCTGATCATTCCTTCAAAGCAAGTTTGGACTCGTGCAATACCTGCCACGCACAACAAATGCACAGCGCAACGGAAGCCAAAACACCCGAAGGTGTAGCGTCGCTTGTTTCGATAGCACCAACCCCGGAAATTAAACTCTCTTCGGTCACGCCTGTGCCTGAGCCAGTAAGTCCCATGGGATTTTCAGCGATGGCCGGTTTTATTGGACTTGCTGGTGGCATGGTGTTGGCACCATGGCTGGAGCGCTGGTATCACCGCACAGTAAAACACGACCGCGAGGATGAAAATGAGTGAGAAATATATCAACCGACGCGAATTCCTGAAACTCACTGCTGTTGGTATTGCAGTTGCCGCTGGGACCCGAGCCGTCACCTCCACAAAGGCCTTCGGCAGCGCACCCAAGGGCAAGCATCAATGGGTAATGGTCATTGACCAATCCAAATGTATCGGATGTGGTTACTGTACACTGGCTTGCCAGGCGCACAATGATGTCAATCCGGATATTCAATGGAATAAGGTAAATGAAGTTGACATGATCGGTGATAAACACGTGTTTCTCCCACGCCCGTGTATGCACTGTGAGAAAGCCCCCTGTGTGGAAGTTTGTCCAGTGGAAGCCTCGTATTATCGCGAGGATGGAATTGTAATGATGGATTATGAACGCTGCATTGGCTGTCGATATTGTCAGATTGCATGCCCATATGACGCTCGCTCCTTCAACTGGGAACAATTCACCGGCGAAAATCCTGCCGTTCCAGAATGGGGAAGCCCTGAAGTAGAACGACGCCCGCGTGGTGTACCCGAGAAATGCTCCTTCTGTTACCAACGCATCGACCGCGGCCTCTCGCTTGGACACAAGCCCGGCGTGGATGCTGATGCATCACCGGCTTGTGTGGTCGCCTGCCCCACCGGTGCGCGCCTGTTCGGCGATCTGAATGATCCTGAATCAAACGTGAGCAAGGCATTGAGTGAGAATCCATCCTATCGCTTGCGCGAAAACCTGGGAACAGGACCGCGTGTTTACTACCTGCCGGCTGTCCCTGCGAAGGAGGCATAGCCATGTCTAAAAAAATACGCTCCAAACTTGTCATCACTCCCTGGACAATATGGCTTAGTCTCATGGGAGTCATCCTGCTAAGCGGAGTAATCGCTGGGATTATGGTCTTCTGGAAAGGATTGGAGATCACGAATCTTACTGACCGCGTGCCCTGGGGTTTATGGATCACAATTGATCTCTCCTCAATTGCTTTAGGCGCGGGCGCATTTAGTTTATGCGCAGGCGTGTATCTGTTTGGTCTGAAGCGCTATCAACCAATCGCACGGACCGCGACCTTTGTTGGTCTGATCGGCTACACCATGGCAACGCTGGCGCTGATTCTGGATATTGGCAAACCCGAACGCTTCTGGCACTCGATGGTGTATTGGAATACGCATTCTCTTCTCTGGGAAGTAACCATGTGCGTGATCCTGTATTTAACTGTGCTTGTCTTTGAGGCCATGCCAATCATGGCCAATTTAGAATGGCTGCGCAAACATCTTCCGAAGATCGCTTCCTTAATGGAACACGTCCATCATTATGCACCAATCCTGGCTATCTTGGGTCTTGGGCTTTCGAGCTTACACCAGTCCTCGCTGGGTGCCACCTATGGTGTGATTAAGGCACGACCCTTCTGGTTCAAACCTGAAATGTCGGTATTATTCATGTTCTCGGCCATCGTTGGCGGAATCTCACTGACACTTTTTGCCACAATGCTCTCGTCCCGTTTGACGAAGAAGGCAAAGATCAATGATGCGCTGATTGAACGCGCTGCGCAATTCATAGGCTATCTCCTGATCGGTTATTTCTACTTCCGAGTATGGGATGCGCTGGCTACAACCTACACCTATGACCCGGGGCGCAGTGAAGGACTGCATTTCCTGACAAAAGGTCCATTTGCTTTCAATTTTTGGATTGTCGAAATGCTGTTGGGAATGATCGTGCCCATGGTGCTATTACTTTATAAGCCGGCGCGGATGAACCAATTCTGGCGCATGGCTGCGCTTTTCCTGGTCGCGGCTGGCGTAGTCGCCTTCCGTTGGGACACAAATATCACAGGGCAAGTGGTGCTCATGTCCTATATTCCAGGTGCAGCAATCACATATACCAGCTACCAGCCATCGTTAATCGAAAACCTGAGTGGTGCTGCGATCGTTGCTTATGGACTAACAGCTTTCTCGCTCGGCGTAAAATATTTGAGAGTGGTGGATCACTCTCTGGTAGAGATAGAACATGAGACGATCAAAGTTGAGGCGACGGAACCGGTAACGATTTAAGATCAAATAATTGGTAGACAGGTAAACAGGTGATTCTCTCACTATGTTTACCTGTCTACTTTGCGAACTAACAAATTCTTGGCAACATTTCGCCGGGGAGCATGTCCATCAAGCGTGTTCCCCCAATGGCGGTTTTCAACCGTACCTGTGATTTTCCATTTCCAGTCACTTTACCAATCACTACCGCATTTTCCCCATATTTCGTTTTCCTCATCACATCCAATACTTTATCGGCATCATTTTCTCTAACAAACGCAACCAGCTTTCCCTCATTTGCTACATACAGAGGATCAAACCCGAGCATTTCGCATGCCGCTTTGACGGCGGGTTTGAATGGTAAACTTTGTTCGTTGACTTCAATCGTTATATTCGATTGCTCGGAAATCTCCACCAGGGAGGTGGCGAGTCCACCACGGGTTGGGTCACGAAGCACATGAATCTCTCCCGCACCAATCATCGCCTGCACCAAATGATTTAGTGGTGCAACATCACTTTCGAGAGTCGTTTCAAATCCCAGACCTTCCCTGGCAGAGAGCACCGCAATGCCATGGTCACCGATCGTCCCTGAAACGATCACTATATCGCCTTCTTTGGCATTTGTTCCAGAGATGTTAACTC
The DNA here is from genome assembly GCA_035264425.1 of Anaerolineales bacterium. Classification (GTDB taxonomy): domain Bacteria; phylum Chloroflexota; class Anaerolineae; order Anaerolineales; family Villigracilaceae; genus Defluviilinea. The sequence continues at coordinate 5,020 of DATFQC010000195.1, read as the reverse complement.
CATCCGGAACTTTTCCAACCCCGGACGTATTGACAAACAACTGATCCGCGCTGCCCCTTTGCACAACTTTTGTATCACCCGCCGCGATATAGACTCCAGCCTCCTGCGCCGCAGTTTTCATCGAAGCAACGACTTGCTGCAAAAGTTCGAAAGATAAACCCTCCTCCAACACAAAGCCGCAGGTTAGCGCAACAGGCGTCGCGCCGATCATGGCAAGGTCATTGACCGTTCCGCAGATAGCGAGTCGGCCAATATCCCCACCGGGAAAAAACAACGGTGAAACGACGTGCGAATCGGTTGTCAGTGCGTAACGTTGACCATCCATCATTACAACGGCTGAATCATCCAAGGCCCGCGGAGCAGCTTTCCCCAGTTCGGGTAGGAAGAGTCTGTTGAGCAGGTCGCGGCTCAACGTCCCGCCTGAACCATGCCCCAGGATTACTCTATCCGTTGGGCGGATCGGTATAGGGCAGGTATATCCCTCAAAATTTAAATTATCCATAAATCACATCCCTATGGTATCGGTAATACGCCGCACAGGCACCTTCTGCCGAAACCATCGGAGCCCCAAGCGGACTTTGCTGTGTGCATTGCTTTCCAAAGGCGGGACATTGGAACGGCTTTTTCAATCCCTGTAAAATTTCGCCTGCAATACACAGCGATGATTCCTGTGTGAAAATATTTTCAACCTCGAATCGTTTTTCCGCGTCGAATTCCTGGAACTCTGGACTCAAGCCCCAGCCACTCTGAGGGATGATGCCGATGCCACGCCATTTCCGATCTGTGGATTGGAATACGCTTCGGATCGTCCGTTGAGCAGATTCGTTCCCTTCAAACTTGACAGCACGCTGATACTGATTCTCTGCCACAGCATTCCCTGATTCTAGTTGTTTTACTACAGCCAGAAGACCGTTCAATAAATCAATTGGCTCGAAGCCCGTAATTACGATCGGTGCATGATACTTCTCTGCAATAGGTGGATATTCGTGAAACCCCATGACTGCGCAGACGTGGCCTGCGGCGAGAAACGCCTGCACACGATTTGACGTCGAACCGAGGATGACATCCATTGCAGGAGGGACTCGAACATGCGAGACAAGCACCGAAAAATTTTTGATATTTTTATTCCTGGCTTGTAAAACTGCCATGGCATTTGCAGGAGCCGTCGTTTCAAAACCAATCGCAAAGAAGACAACCTGCTTATCAGGATTTGCTTCCGCGATTTGTACTGCTTCCAAGGGTGAATAGATGATACGGACATTGCCGTCCTGCGCACGGACAGCAAACAAATCCTTTGAGGAGCCGGGCACGCGCAGCATATCGCCATAGGATGTGAAAATCACATCGGGGCGAGTTGCAATGGCAATCGCACGGTCTATTTGTTCAAGAGGAGTAACGCAAACCGGACAGCCTGGTCCATGCACCAATTCGATTTCCGGGGGAAGCATGGCATCGAGTCCGTGCTGAAGGAAGGCGTGCGTCTGTCCCCCACAGATTTCCATGATGACCCAGTTGCGGGTCACAATGGATTTAATCTCATCGAGGAGAGCTTTTACTTTTGCAGGATCGCGGTATTCATCAATATATTTCATTCTCTATATCTATCACTTCCTTGATTAGTTTTAAAGTTTCCTGTGCTTCTTCTTCATCCATTAAACTGATCGCAAATCCCACATGGATCAAGGCGTACTGCCCCACTTCGGCTTCAGGAGTATAGACCAGACATGCTTCTTTAGCGATTCCGCCAAAGTCGATTTTTGCCATTTTGAGAGAATCCTTTTCGTAGACCTCTATTATTTTTCCCGGAATACCAAGACACATAGGAAACTACCTTTCAAATTATTAACTGCTGGGGCTGTGCTCAATGAGCATTTCACTTTGTCCTCTGGGTGAGGACCTCGCCGCGCGGGCACAATTCGCAATGATTGCCTGTCCTAATGCCAGGCCGCCGTCATTGCTCGGGACCTGTTGATGGGAATAAACAACAAAATCTTCCCTTCTCAATCCATCACGAACAAGGTCAAGCAGGATCTGGTTTTGCCATACACCACCAGATAGAGCAACCTCGTTTAAATTTTTTGATTCGCGCGCACGTTTGCAAGTATCGATTGCGATTTCTGCAATTGTCTGATGGAAACGCGCGCCGATCACTCCAACGGACTCATTTGAGCGTACATCTTGAATGATCCCGGATAACAGTTCTTTCAAGCGGATGATTGTTCCGTTTTTCGTTTCTTCAATTAGATAAGGATAGGGCTTTGCATTGAAAGCAAACGGCTTCGACAATACTTCCATTTCAATGGCGGCTTGTGCTTCATAGGAGACCTCGTTACGAATTCCAACGAAACTCGCAACCGCATCAAAGAGTCTTCCCATGGAAGAGTTAAGTGGCGAATTGAGCTTCTTGTCTATTTGTTGTTTGAGGATGCGGAGGCCCTGTTTATCAATGTTTTGCAAAAAGGGCAAACTATCAACATCAATATCAAGAGTATAGGCGTATCCAGCCGCGATCCGCCATGGGGAACGGGTAGCTGCATCCCCGCCGGGCAGAGGTAAGTACTCAAGATGTGCAAACCGTTCAAAATCCGCGTAAGAGGCGAGCAGGGCTTCCCCACCCCAGATCGCACCATCGGTGCCATAGCCTGTCCCGTCAAATGCGAGACCGATCACACGCCTGTCCTTCAGACCGTTATCAGCCATACAGGAAGCAATGTGCGCGTGATGATGTTGCACACCTACGCGCGGAACATCCAGACTCGAACGCCTGGCGTATTCAGTCGTAAAGTAATTTGGATGCAGATCATACGCAATCAGTTCAGGTTCCACACGGAAGATGTGGGAGAGATGTCCAATCCCCTGTTCAAATGATTCCTGAGTTTCGACGTTTTCCACATCACCAATATGATGACTGAGAAACGCATAATGATCACGTGTCAGGCAAAACGTGTTCTTTAATTCGCCGCCCACTGCAAGCGTAGGCTTGACCTCAAATGGAAGCGAGACAGGATAAGGAGCATACCCACGCGAGCGGCGCAAATACATGATATTGCTTTTATCCATTTTGACCACTGAGTCATCCGAGCGGATATGAATATCACGATTATGCAACAGGAAAGCGTCGGCAAGTGGCGAAAGCCTGTAAAGTGCATCTTTGTTATCGGTAGCAATTGGCTCTTCACTAAAATTGCTGCTGGTCATTACCAGAATCGGCGGCACAGGTTCGCGTGCTAAAACGGGGTCAGTTTGATTCAAAAGTAAATGATGGAGTGGTGTATATGGCAGCATCACGCCGATATTATCCAGATTCGGAGCCACTAATTCGCATATAGCTTGGGGTTGCCAGCCGGTTTGTTTCTTCTTTGTAAGAAGGACAATAGGCTTTTCACGGCTGCTTAGCAAATCCAGTTCTTCCTTTTGAATATTACAAACCGATGCAATGGCTGCGATGTTTGCGGCCATCACGGCAAATGGCTTGTCGACGCGCCCCTTGCGGCCGCGCAGTTCTGCCACGGTGTACGGATTCGAGGCATCACACGCAAGATGGAAACCACCCAATCCTTTAATCGCAACAATATATCCTTCCCGCAACAAACGCCGTGCCTTGAGGATGGCGGAAGTGCGGATCTCTATGCTCGAAATGCGGGGATCGGTCGTGGGAAACTGGGAATGTGTTTCACGTAACTCAACGAACGGACCACACTCAGGACAGGCGATCGGTTGGGCATGGAAGCGTCTGTTTAACGGATCGGTGTACTCTGTGCAGCAATGCTCACACATGGGAAAATCCGCCATGGTCGTGCTTGGACGATCATACGGGATATCCTTGATAATGGTAAACCGTGGACCACAATGAGTGCAGTTGATGAACGGGTACAGATAACGCTTGTCTTTCGGGTTAAACAGTTCACGTTCGCAATCTGGACAAATTGCCATATCTGGTGAGATGGGCTGAAATGCTCCTTCCACCGTCTGAGATGCGTGAATCTCAAAACTTAATGTTGTGTCATCGGGAGCTTCCTCAACCTGGATAGAATCGATCTTCGCCAGAGGAGGCTTTTCGAGAGACAGGGACTGAATGAACTTTTCAAGATTTGAATACTGGCCATCCACAAGGATTTCTACCCCACCTGAAGTGTTGTATACCCAGCCATGCAAATTGAGTCGAGTTGCCAGCCCATACACAAACGGACGGAACCCAACTCCCTGCACAACACCTTTCACTGAAATATGCTTAGCCATTATTATCATCGTCCTGAGCATTTCGAATCCGTCTTCAACGCATCCGCGCGCTCACGCGAATCTTTTATTCAACTTCAATGCCTTCGAGTTTTACGTCTTCTCCACTGAACCACTGCAAAACGTTATTTTGACAATACCTGCAAATTGACCCCTCCTCAAGGCAAAGTGCTCCTCCACATCCGAAACATTTCAGGTCTGCTTCCACATGTTGGAAGTGTAGTTTGGCACCTTCACCGGATGTACCTTTGGCAAGGTCTCTCCAATAAAATTGGATCGATTCTTCACGCTCGCTTGAAAACGAACCAATGAGAAGATTTACATTCACAATTCGGCTGGATTTCGCCTCTGTCAACGCGAGATCGAGAAGCTTCTGCGTAATCCTAAATTCATGCATATATCCTTAGATTAATCCTTTAACAAGGGAAGTCCTAGATGGAGAAAGTCATTTGTCTCACTGATTTTCTTCTCTCTTGGACTGTGATTTATTTTCACACGTAAATGACAATCCTGTTGCTTTATTCCTTGCTTTTCGAATTCACTTTTTTCAACAGCCAATCTACCCAGGCTTCCATGTTTTCTCCTGTCTTACAAGAGACAGGAAATATGGCCACGCCTGGGTTGAGAACTTCCACGCCTTTCTTGAAATATTCCATGTCAAAAGGAACATATGGGAGTAGATCGATCTTGTTGATGATCAACACTTGCATGCCCCGATACATACTGGGGTATTTGTACGGTTTATCATCCCCCTCCGGAATGGAGGCGATCAGCACATTGAGGT
>DATFQC010000194.1:0-6128 GCA_035264425.1 Anaerolineales bacterium | reverse complement strand
ACAAATCTTCAAAATCCGATTTGTTCACCCAAGACTCCCATGGTGCCAGCCTTGCGTCTTCCAGGGGTGTTATCGATTCTTCTTCAAGGTTTGGATCATTCACTCGAACAACCTGTGTATTTCCTATTTTCAACCCGCCTTTTCCTCCACTGTGAATTGAGAATTCGTTACCAGCTTCAATCACGGTTTTCTTAAAATTCGGTTCCCAGCTTATCAATAAACGACGTCCACAGGTCGGGCAATTCCATTCTTCGGCACCTGAGGGATGGGTCGTTTCCAAAACCATTTCATGTTTTTCTTGTTCATGCATGATTCTACTCCTTGAACAAAAATATTCTATAAAGGGGCCCTAGATCTTGAACTTATGATTTCTTATCCTCTAGATCCAGTTCCACATCCTCTTTATTTAACCTGACGGAAAAAAACAAAGATCGTTACGTGCCCCATCAAAACAAAACGAGCCGAAAGGCTCGTTTTTGTGGGCGCGGATCGCGTAGCACTCGACCCCCCGACTTCTACCGTGTGATTCTAAATTCTCATTTTCCAGTGCTTCCAATACGTTCATTTCGTGCGTTTTTTAGGGGGGCTAAATGTCCATTGTGTCCAATATTTCCACTGCGTTCTTTTCTGATTGCAACACTTTTGCAACACCTACAGACCCTAGTTATACCAAAGTAGTGTCTTTCAACAAAAAAATCGAGCAGATTTACCACCCAATCTTGCCATCGAGTTTGCTTTATCGAATTGCAATCAAGGGATCGATGGAGCTTGTCTACTATATATCTGTTTTCAATTTTCACCGTTGGGCTCGTTCATGGTTTCAGGCGTTAGCGCTCTGCGGTTTCGACGGGATTCGAAACAGCGACGCGTAACTACTAAACCGCTCGATAAGTCGGATAGTATTACTTTGATGATAGCAGTGCCTAGCGGACTCATCAAATTGTATTCATTTCCACTAATGAAATCTTTCCAAACTTGGATTAGTTGGATAGATGATAAAAAGGCTAGCCAGATAACCAGCCATGCTAAAGGCTTCTGCACATTCTCATCATAATTCCAACCGATCGCCGCGATCAACACCTATCTACGTGACAGCAATCGTCAAATTGCTGATTTTTATACCCAGACAAAAGAAGACAAGAAATCTCCAAATCTTTTCGCCCCAAAAGTTGGACTTCTCAGGCTATATCATCCTTGTCAATCCATAACTGCAATCAAAACGTGATTGCAGTTATGGAGTCCAAATTGTTCCATCGGGCCAGCGACTCTGGGTCCATTCGATCGGAGGGATGCTGATTGGGTATTTGACAGCCTTCCTCTCGTCAATATCAATACCCAGACCGGGCTTATCATTTGGCCACAGATAACCATTATACAGTTCTGGAATCCCTGGAAAAACCTCCTTGAGCGGATCGCCAAAGAAAATCATTTCCTGAATACCAAAGTTGTGGCACGCGAGATCCAGGTGAAGATTTGCAGCGTGGCCTACTGGTGATGTATCGCCGGGTCCATGCCAGGCAGTACGCACGCCAAATGCTTCACACAGCGATGCAAGTTTGCGGGCAGGCGTCAGGCCGCCTAGTTGTGAGATGTGTGCACGGACAAAGTCAATCAGCTGTTCTGCGATGAGCGGGCGCCACTCTAGTGGATTATTGTGCAACTCACCCATGGCGATTGGTGTAGCAGATTGATCCCGCAAACGGCGGAACCATTCGACCTGATCGGGCCCAAGCGGGTCTTCCAGGAAGAATAAGCGATAGGGTTCAAGCGCCTTTGCCATCCGAATGGCATCAATGGGAGTGAGACGCTCGTGAATATCGTGCAATAGAAATAAATCGAAACCAATTTTGTTACGAACATATTCGAACAAGGGTGGGATGGAACGTGCATACCTATCAGGGTCATAGTACGTGCCCGGAAAACTGGATTGCAGACGATCCATCGAGTTTTTCCGATGTGTGGCTTGCGGGGCTTTCTTGTTGGGTCGTGAGTTTCGTTTCGTTATGTCTTTAATGCGTCCGCCATATCCACCCATTTGCAAGCGAATGGCTAAGGCACCTTCCTCCTGATACTTAAGCACGTTATCCAGCACCTCCTGCTGATCGCGCCCATCCGCATGGCGATAGACCATCGCCGCCTCACGGCATTTGCCTCCCAACAGATCATATACTGGCATGTTCGCGACTTTACCCTTGATGTCCCACAATGCCTCGTCCACACCGCTGATGGCATTGTTCAAGACCGGTCCATTCCGCCAATAGGAATTGACGTACATCATGTGCCATAGATCTTCAATATTTGCCGGATCGCGGTCGCACAACAAAGGCTCTAAATAGTCCTGCACGGCTTTTGCAACCAGCGTGGGACGCTGTGTAAACGTGGCACAACCCACTCCATAAAGCCCAGGCTGGTCTGTTTCAACCTTTACTATAACAAGGGCGATACCGTCTGGGGCGGTAAGAATAGGCCTCACTTTTTTGATTTTCATGCGATCTCCATTGTTAGCTTGATGCCCCAACCGGGGCCAGATGAATTATGACCAGAGCCGGTCCCAACTGCGTTCTGTATCCCATTGCGGCGTTGGCTCAAAGAAACCGCGATCTTCAGGAATCAGATGTTCCTGAATCGCGTCCTCATTAATTGTGAAACCCAGGCCCGGCGCATCTGGTACGGGGATGTATCCATCCTGGATGATCGGCTTTGGAATGCCGTCAACAAAATCTCCCCAGAATGGGACCTCGGTAAAGTGGTGTTCAAGAGCAATAAAATTTTCGGTTGCGGCTGCACAATGTACGCTCGCCATTGTGCTGATGGGTGTGCCAGCCATGTGCAGCGCCATGCTTATGCCATATTCCTGGGCGAGGTCGCCGATCTTCTTCGTTTCCAGAATGCCACCACTGGTTGCTAAGTCGGGATGGATAATGTTGACAGCATGTGCCTGCAACAAAGGCAGAAAACCTTCTTTGAGATAAATATCTTCGCCTGTGCACACCGGGGTTTTCAATGCTCGCTCTAATTGCACCCACTGCTCGGTGAATTGCCATGGCACCAGATCTTCCAGCCAAGCCAGGTTAAATTGCTCCAAGACCTCTCCAAGCCTTAAACAATCATCCACACTGATGTGACCGAAATGGTCAGCGGCAATGGGCACCTCGTCACCAACCACGGCGCGGACTTCCGCTACATATTCGCAGATGAGATCAATGCCTTTGTGCGTGAGACGGACATGGGTAAAGGGATGTTGAATCGTATAGATGTCGAGCATCCTCTCAAAGGGCGTGCCATCCTTGATATTCAGCATCCCAGCTGGATAACCCAGGGTGCCTTTCACCCCGATGAGAGGCTGAATGCCGATATCCATCTTTAGCATCGTAAAGCCGCGCGCAAGACGCTCCTTTAATTTGTGACCCATTGCCTCGCCCGTTGCTTCATTGGGTGTATCACAATACAAGCGGATCGCGTCACGGAATTTTCCACCCGCGAGCATATACGCCGGAACGCCATATGCCTTTCCTGCCAGATCCATTAACGCCATCTCAACCCCGCAAACACCTCCGCCCTGTCTGGCATGGTGGCCAAACTGCTTGATCTTACGGAAAAGTTTATCCACATTACATGGATTCTCTCCGAGCAAACGACTCTTGAGCATCAAAGCGAAAGTCTTACTCGCGCCATCCCGCACTTCACCGTACCCGCTCACGCCTTGATTCGTATCAATGCGGATGATAGGGAACCGCCACCCATCCCAACCGACGGTTGCCGAGCGAACGTCGGTGATCTTTAACTCGCTAGGACGAGAACGTTGATTGACATGATCCTCGGGCCGTGCATTCATTTGTCACTTGCCTTTCTCCACGCATTGAAATCGGCCTCGATATCATCACGCCAGGGCGAAACATCAATTTCGCCGCTGGCATATGTGCCGGCCGCGATGCGCATTTTGCCGAACTCATCGCGCACCCGAATGGCTTCGCTCGTTTCAACAACCTCCTGCAGCAGATGCGGAGGGATGAAAATAACGCCGGTATTAGTGCCCAATACCACGTCGCCGGGCAGGACCGTAACCGCCCCGATTCGAACCGGGATGTTGATTCCTTCGAGGGTTAAATCCGCAATGGCAGTCGGGTGAAAACCGCGCACGAAGAAATTTACATCGGTCAGTTGCTCCAGCCCAGGCAAATCTCGAACCGCACCGTCAGCCACAATCCCGGCGCGAGTGCGGGTGCGAACCGCTGTGCCAAGATTATCGCCAACGATTGTTCCGTTTTCGATCTTGCCAAGCAAATCGACAACCATCACATCACCAAGTTGCAGTTGCTGGATGATCCATGAGTTTTGCCCGCCGATCTTGCCGCGTCCTTCATTCACCCCAGCCTGCTGGATGGCGTTGTGATAATCGGGTCGTTGCGGCAGGAAGGAAGCTGTTACCGCGCGCCCGACTAGCACCACGCCCGGATGCGTCTGCACAAAGCCACCTTCAAATTGACGAGGATATCCATGATTGATCAGAACGGACCACGCCTCTTCGGTAGTGACCAGCTTCATGCGCTCGAGTAGTTCGTCGGGAACACATGGCCTGCCATCTGGAAACCGGTCAAATGGACTGAGGCTGGTCAGTTCAATCAGGTCTTCGCGAGAGGGTTGAATGTGCATGTCATTATCTCCAAATTTAATTGTTATTGCGACCAAGTTGTAGGTTTGCGGTCCCAACGATGAGCGCGCAGTGATTGAATCAAATCAGACGATAAGCCGCCTGCGTTACTGGTGGCAATATTGATTTCCACGTTCTTGAGTTTTCGCATGCCTGGAATCACTGTGCTGACATCGGGATTGGAGAGGATAAAATGCAACGCCATCTCCGGCATTGTCATCCCTTCGGGGATAAGAGGACGTAATGCTTCTGCCCGTTTGACGCTAGCTTTGAGATTTTCTGGGACGAAGTAGCTATTTCGCCAATCTCCCTCGGGCCATTTGCTATCCAAGGTCAGAGTTCCCGTTAACGTGCCCTCGTCAAACGGCACGCGGGCAATCACGCCGATGCCCAATTCTCGACAAATGGGAAACAGCTCATCTTCCGGATTCTGATCGAAGATGTTGTAAATAACTTGCACAGCATCAATGAGACCAGTACGCAACGCTTCAATAGCATTGGCCAGCTCCCAGCGATCAATACTGATACCTGCCGCTAAGATCAATCCCTCCTGTTTCAGATCGTCCAGCGCCCGTTGCCAGCGCGTGTCTGAAGCCCAGGAATCGTCCCAAGTATGGAACTGGATCAAATCCATTTGACTCAATCCAAGGTTTTGCAGACTGCTTTCCACATATTGGCGGATATGGTCGGGAGGATAACAATCATCCAGAGAATATTCGGGTTCCGCTGGCCACCTGAAGTTTTTTGGTGGAATTTTGCTTGCTACATACAACTTTTTATCAGGGTGGGAGCGCACCAATTGACCCAGAAGGTTTTCGCTATGTCCATGCCCATACGCCCAGGCCGTGTCGAAGAAATTACAGCCAAGTTCCACGGCGCGGTGCAGGGATTGCAACGACTCCTCATCCTCTGAGCCAGTCCAGCCAGCCAAGCCCCACATGCCATACCCAATTTCGCTGACCTGCCAGCCTGTCCTTCCTAGAGTTCGATATCGCATTCACTCCTCCAAGTTATGCTTCCAGCCGAGCAACCGCTCCGCTTTGCTGCTATCAAAAAAGCTCCGGTGACCACTGAGATTACCGCGCACCGCCACTTCAGGAAAAAATTTTTGCTTAAGTTCAAGCGAAGGAGTGTCGGAGATGGTATCAGGAGCGACAATGTAAAACACTTCGTGTCCTGCAAAATCCGCAGTCAGGGAAAGTAGACAAGCTCGCGAAGCATCCTCTAAACGAGTATATGCCCAGAGATTCTTTACTGCTGCATCGGTTTGGCTATAACTTTTGGCCTGCACCATCGTGGAACGCTCCGGCACAATCCCATGGAACCGCATGCTTGAGATGATCATCTGCTCGTACCGCCTCGCAAACGAGTTGGCTTGCTCTTCGCAAATCCATTTGGAAAGACTATAGGGATCCTCGTTGTAGGTGGGATGTTCCTCATCCAAAGGAAAATATTCAAAACGCGGCCAGCGGCTATA